>CAYVBN010000038.1:0-8411 GCA_964449645.1 uncultured Hyphomicrobiales bacterium | reverse complement strand
TAGTAGTAGCGGCTGTCGACGATGCTCTTGATGAAGTTCACGTCGCCGCCGACACCCGCGAAATCCTGCTTGAAGTCGATCGCCAAGCCGCTGGTCGGGTTCTTGATGTTGTCGAGCGTGTTGTACGAGAGGCCGTAACCGACGAGCGACACCAGCACCGGGCCTTGCGCCAGCTCCTTGCGGACAGCCAGCGAGGCCTCGCCATCCTGATAGCAGGTCGGCACCGGGAACGTGTTGACGTTGTCCGGATTGATGTTGTTACAGTTGTTGAACTGCGGATCGAGCTCGATTTCCTGGCGATAGGCCGAATAGCGCGGCGTGAACGTCAGGTTGTCGGTGATCGGAATGCCGAGCCGCACGCCACCGCCCAGCATCTTCGACGTATAGGAGACGTAGTTCGCCTGCGTGGTCTCCTTGTCGAACACATCGAGACCGAGCGCCAGCCGATAGCCGAGGAAATACGGCTCGACGAACGAGAGGTCGAACCCGCGGGCGCGCTGGCCGAACTGAACGGCAGCCCGGGCAACTTGGCCGCGGCCGAGCAGGTTGCGTTCGCCGATCGAGATTTCGCCGATCAGGCCGTCCGCCGTCGAATAGCCGCCGGCGACCGAGAATTCACCGGTCGACTGCTCTTCGACGTCAACGTCGAGGACGATGCGGTCGGGCGCCGAGCCAGGCTCGTTGGTGATCTTCACCGACTTGAAGTAGTTCAGGTTCTTCAGCCGGCGCTCGGCGCGGTCGACGAGCGCGCGGTTGTACGCGTCGCCTTCGACGATGTCGAACTCGCGCCGGATCACGTAGTCGCGGGTGCGGGTGTTGCCGCGGATGTTGATGCGCTCGATGTAGAGGCGCTGCCCCTCCTCGACCACGTAGACGAGGTTGACGCGGCGGTTCTCGAAGTCGCGGTCACCGCGCGGACGCACCGATGCGAAGGGATAGCCGCGCTTCGCGATCGCGATCGTCATGTCCTCGACGCTCTTCTGCACAGCGTCGGCGTTGTAGACGCTCCCGGGACTCGTGGTCATCACCGAGCGCAGCGAGGCGGGGGTGACGGCCGCGACGTTCGACTGGATGTCGACGGTCCCGAACCGGTATTGCGGCCCCTCCTCGATCGTGAACGTGACGACGAAGCCCTGCCGCGACGGGTCGTACTCGCCGACCGCCGAGACGATTCGCACGTCGGCGAAGCCGTTCTTCAGGTAGAAGCGGCGCAAGAGGTCGCGGTCGACCTCGACCCGATCCGGATCGTAGATGTCGTTGTTCTTCAGCCAGCTCAGCCAGTTGGCCTGGCCGGTCTTGATCACGTCCTTGAGCCGGTAGTCCGAGAACGCGTGGTTGCCGACGAAGACGATCTGCTTGACGCTGGTCTTCGGCCCTTCGTTGATCTCGAACACGAGATCGACGCGGTTGTTCGGCAGCTCGATGATCTTCGGCTCGACGTGGACGTCGTAGCGGCCGCTCCGCTGATAGACCTCGATGATTCGCTGGGTGTCGGACTGCACCACCGCGCGCGAGAACGTGCCGCGCGGCTTCGACTGGATTTCAGCCGAAAGCTGCTCGTCCTTGGCCTTCTTGTTGCCCTCGAAGGCGACCCGGTTGATCACCGGGTTCTCGATCACCGAGACGACCAGACGGCCGCCCGCGTGGTTGATCTTCACGTCCTGGAACAGGCCGGTCGCGTAGAGCGCCTTCAGGCCGGCGTCGATCTTCGCGGCATCGAGCCGCTCGCCCGGCCCGAGGTGGAAATAGGAGCGAATCGTCTCGGCCTCGACCCGGCGATTCCCTTCGACGGCGATCTGGGAGGCAGTCTGAGCCGCGACAACCTGCGCGGTCCCGACAGCGGCGGTGAATGACCCCAATACCACCGCGCCGAGGACAAAGCCGCCGACGCCAAGCCCCCGAATAACCCGCACACCCAGTCCCATGCGCGAAGCGCCCTTATTTTCTGATTGCCAGTCCCTGCGGCCGCCTGAGAGGCGGGTCCCCGATTCAGCCGTCCGCTTGTACCTCGTTTCGCCTAGCCTGCAAACAGCCTTTGGCGCTTCATTCCCCTTTACACTCAGAAAGTTGCACGATGGGCACAGTTGCCGAAAAAGCACCGCTCAGGAGGCGGTTAGGCGCGCGACCAGGCCCGTGATGTCGTTGTAAGTGGCGAAGATCATGAGCATCAGCACGATCGCCAGCCCGATGCGGAACCCGAGTTCCTGGGCCCGTTCGGACAGCGGACGCCCCCGCGCCGCCTCGATGGCGTAGAACAGCAGGTGTCCGCCATCGAGCAGCGGAATCGGGAAGAGATTGAGCAGCCCGATCGAGACCGACAGAACCGCAGTCAGGTGGAGGAGCGGCACGAAGCCGAATTCGGCCACCTGGCCGGACACCTGCGCGATACGGATCGGTCCGCCGAGCTGGTCGGCCGATTCGCGCCCGGCAATCACCCCGCCAAGATAGGAGAACGTGCGGTCGATGACGAACCACGTCTCCTGCACGCCCATCCACACGGCCGGAAGCGGCGCAACGCGCTCGGTCTTGAGGTCATCCGGGGTGGTGTTGCGGGTGATTCCCAAAATCCCGTGACGGGTCACGTTCCCGAACGGGTCTTTGACCTCGCGGAGCTCGGGGGTCGCCGTCAGCGTGATGTCCTGCCCCTCGCGCTCCACCACGATCTTCAGCGACTCGCCCGCGCTCGAGGACACGATCCGCTGCAGGTCGCCGAAGGTGTCGATCTTGGTCCCGTTGATCGAGAGAACGACGTCGCCGACGTGAAATCCGGCTGCTTCCGCGACGCTGCCCGCCTGAATGGCATCCACGCGCGCCGACGTGGTCTGCTTGCCGTAGAACGTGAAGATCCCGGCGAAGATCACGATGGCGAGCAGGAAATTCGCGATCGGGCCGGCCGCCACGACGGCCGAGCGCGAGCGAATCGGCTGGAAGATGAAGCTTTCCCGGCGGTCGGTCTCGCTCATGGTCGCGAGCGCCGACTTGTCGGGCACGCTCGCGGCATTCTCGTCGCCGAGGAATTTCACGTAACCGCCGAGCGGAATGGCGGAAATCTTCCAGCGCGTGCCGTGGCGATCGTTGAAGCCGACGAGCTCAGGGCCGAACCCGATGGAAAACGCCAGTGCCTTGATACCGCACAGTCGCGCGATCAGGAAATGCCCGAGTTCGTGAAAGAACACGACCACCGTGAGCACAAATAGGAACGGAACCAGATAGGTGACGAAGCCGCCGCCGATCGAGCTGAGACTGCCAATAATCGATGCCATTTCGGTCCTCGTCCCCGCAGAGGTATCGCTGGCCCGGCTCCCGACCGGACGGCTTAGGATGCCTTTGCGGCGATTTCAGGCAAGAGGTCCTGCGCTAGTCTTCGTGCAATATGGTCAATGGCCAGGGCCCCGTCGAGGTCTTCAGGTTCCTTAAGGACGCCGCGTCCCGATGCCGCTGAGAGCGTCGTCTCGACGAGCGCCGCGATCCCCGAGAACCCGAGCCGCCCGGCAATGAACGCCTCGACCGCCACCTCGTTCGCCGCATTCAGGGCCGTGGGCGCTCCGGCCCCGGTTTCGAGGGCGCGACGCGCGAGGCCCAAGGCAGGAAAACGGCCGAGATCCGGTTCCTCGAAGGTGAGCGTCGCGACGCGCGCGAGGTCGAGGCGCACGCCGGCGCCGTCGATCCGCTCCGGCCAGGCGAGGCAGTGAGCGATGGGAACGCGCATGTCGGGCGGGCCGAGCTGCGCCAGCATCGAGCCGTCGCGGTATTCGACGAGGCCGTGCACGACCGATTGCGGATGCACCAGCACGTCGATCTGCGAGGACGGCAGCCCGAACAGATGATGCGCTTCGATCAGTTCGAGGCCCTTGTTCATCAGGGTCGCCGAATCGATCGTCACCTTCGGCCCCATGGACCAGTTGGGATGGCGCAGCGCCTGCTCGAGGGTCGCCGCGCGGATCGCTTCGGCGGTCCACGTGCGGAACGGCCCGCCCGAGGCCGTGAGCACGATGCGGCTCACGTCGCCGCGGCGGCTGCCGGCGAGCGCCTGGAAGATCGCATTGTGCTCGGAATCGACCGGGAGGACCGTGGCGCCCTGCGCCGCCGCGCGCCGCATGAACAGGCCGCCCGCGCAGACGAGGCATTCCTTGTTGGCGAGCGCGACCATCGCCCCGCGCTCGGCGGCGGCGAGCGCCGATTTGAGCCCGGCCGATCCGGTGATCGCCGCCATCACCCAGTCGGCTGAGCGACGGGCCGCTTCGACCACCGCCTCCGCCCCGGCGGCCGCCTCGATGCCGCTTCCGGAGAGAGCGTCCTTGAGCTCCGCGTAGCGCGCGGGGTCCGCGACCGCCGCAAAGCTCGCTCCGAGATCGCGCGCGATCTCCGCGAGCGCGGCGGCGTTGCGGTTGGCCGCGACCGCGACGACCCGATAGCGGCCGCGATGACGCCGAAGCAGATCGACGGTGCTGCCGCCGATCGAG
This sequence comes from uncultured Hyphomicrobiales bacterium, assembly GCA_964449645.1. Classification (GTDB taxonomy): domain Bacteria; phylum Pseudomonadota; class Alphaproteobacteria; order Rhizobiales; family Xanthobacteraceae; genus CAYVBN01. Next base: position 3,948 of record CAYVBN010000038.1, on the reverse strand, counting down.
CCGGTGGCGCCCAGAATGGTGATCGACCGTTCGGCCGACGTCGGCAGCGCGTCCGTGCGCGCGCGAGGCATCCGGAGTTCCATGCGATCACCACACAAGCAGGCTCTGGGCCGGAGTCTCGAGGCCGCCGCGCGCGAGAGCAATGAGAGCGGCCGCAAGCGCGGCCGCGAGAAAACCGTCGAGACGATCCATTACGCCGCCGTGGCCCGGAATGATATGGCTGGCGTCCTTGACACCAAAATACCTCTTCACCGCCGACTCGAACAAATCGCCCGCCTGCGCCACCGCGGAAAGCACGAAGGCAATCGCGCCGATCGCCGGGAGGCCGCTCATTCCCATATAGGCCGAGACGCCGACCGACACCACGATCGCGCCGAGTGCTCCACCGAACGCCCCCGCCCAGGTCTTCTTCGGGCTCACCGCCGGCCACAGCCTCGGCCCGCCGATAGCCCGACCGACGAAGTAGCCGAAGATGTCCGTCGCCCACACGACGGCGAACAGGAACACGATGGCCGTGAAGCCGAAGTCCGGGTCGCTGCGCAGCACCGCCGGACCCCACAGCATCGAGCCCGCGTAGAGCGCCCCGCCCACGACCCAGACCCGCCGCAGACAGGCCGCCAGAACGCCGACCGCGCCGGCGCCGATCAGGATCACGACGAGCGCGCCGAGCAGCCGGCCCGAAGCGGCGAGCACACCCGCCATGACGAGCGCCGGCAGACCGACGAGCAGGATGGAAACGCGCTCGGTAGGTGCCGCGAGGCCGGTCCATTCCCAGAGGATCACGCCCGCGGCGAGCGTCCAGAACGCCACGAACGGCCACCCGCCGGCATAGGCCGCGACAAGCGCGAGCGGGGCCAGGACGAGCGCGGAGAGCACGCGCGCCAGCAGGTTGCCCATCCGATGCTCCTCGCCGGCAGACGCCGCACCGGCGGGGACCGCCGAACGATCCCCGCTCACGTCAGGACCCGGTTCGCGCCACGAGTCCGCCGAAGCGGCGCTCGCGCCGATGATATTCGCCGATGGCGGATTCGAGCGCGGCGCGGTCGAAATCGGGCCAGTAGATCGGGACGAAGACGAGCTCGCTGTAAGCCGCCTGCCACAGCAGAAAATTGGAGAGGCGCATCTCCCCGCTGGTGCGGATGATCAGGTCGGGGTCCGGCAGGTCGGGCGCATCCATGAACTGACCGAACAGTTCGGCGGTGATCGCCTCGGGCTGCACCCTGCCCTCCTTCACGTCGCGCGCGATGCGCCGCGCCGCGCGGGCGATCTCCTGGCGCGCGCCGTAGTTGAACGCGACCACCAGCACGAGCCCGGTGTTGGACTGCGTGAGCTCCTCGGCCTCCTGCAACAGCCGCGCGATGTCGGGATCGAGCCCCTCGCGCTCGCCGATGACGCGCACGCGCACGTTGTTGCGGTGCAGATCCGCCAAATCGTGACGGATGAAGCGGCGCAGCAGGCCCATCAGCTCGCGGATCTCGGACGGAGGCCGCGACCAGTTCTCGGAGCTGAACGAGAAAATGGTGAGAATGCCGACGCCGATCTCCCCGGCGGCGCGCACGGTCCGGCGCAGGGCCTCGACGCCGCGGCGATGCCCTTCCCCGCGCGGCAGCCCGCGCTGCGCCGCCCAGCGGCCGTTGCCGTCCATGATGATGGCGATGTGGTGCGGCGCGCCGAAGCCGACGGGGGGAGACGTGAGCGGCACCTCGTTGTTCGGCATCTGCGGCTCCGGGCTTTTCGGCCCTGGAGTGCATCCCGAAGGATCGGAATGCGCTCCGATTTATTGTTTGATCGCATTTCTGCGGCGAACCGGATTCCCCCTCGCCAAGAAATACGCTCGCTCGCGTCCCGATCCGAGTTCGCAAAAGCGCGCGGTTACGCTCAGGCGAATTTCGGGTCCGGCCACCAGACCAGGACGACTTTTCCTCGAATCGTCATCCTGCCCCATCTCTCTGATCGAGCATCATCCCGTCCGAAAACCGGCATCCGCTTTTCGGGATCATGCCCTAGACCGTCATGATCTCTTTTTCTTTGGCGGCGAGCGCCTGATCGACTTCGCTGATGATCTGATCGGTCGCCTTCTGGACCTCTCCGGCCATGCGGTCGTGGTCGTCCTTGCTGATCTTGCCGTCCTTTTCCATTTTTTTCAGGCCGTCGAGCCCGTCGCGCCGCACGTGGCGAATGGCGACGCGCGCGGTCTCGGCATATTTGTGCGCCACCTTGGCGAGTTCCTTGCGCCGCTCCTCATTGAGTTCGGGGATGCGCAGGCGCAGCACCTGCCCTTCGGTCGCCGGGTTGAGGCCGAGATTGGCGGCGAGAATTGCCTTCTCGACCGCGTGCACCATGGACTTGTCCCACACCTGCACCGAGATCAGGCGCGGCTCCGGGACGCTCACGGTCGCAAGCTGATTGAGCGGCATGTGCGTGCCATAGGCTTCCACCTGCACGTGATCCAGCAGGCTCGCCGATGCGCGTCCGGTGCGCAGACTCCCCAGCTCCTGTTTGAGGACCTGCACGGCGCCGTGCATGCGGCGTTTGAGCTCGTTGATGTCATAGGTCGCGGATGCCATGGGCGACTCCCCCGGACGGATCGTCGATATGTCCTCGGCCGGCGTGCGCCGGCCCTGTTCTGCTCGAATGCATCGCGTGCTGACGGTCGGATCGCCACCGCCGCGACGTCATCCGCCAACGACGGTCGCGCGCCCTTCGCCCCGCAACACGGCCTCGATCGCCCGAGGCTCGCGGATCGAGAACACGATGATAGGCATACGATTTTCGCGGGCAAGCGCAAACGCCGTCGAATCCATGATCTTGAGGTGCTGCTCGAGCGCGTCCTGATGGCTGAGCCGATCGAAGCGCCGGGCGGCCGGATCCTTCTTCGGATCGGCGCTGTAGACCCCATCGACATCGGTCGCCTTGAGGACGGCGTCGCAGCCCATTTCCGCCGCCCTGAGCACCGCGGTCGTGTCGGTGGTGAAGAACGGATTGCCGGTCCCGCCGGCGAACAGAACGATGCGGCCGGCGCGCAGATGCTTCTGCGCCCGCTGGCGCGAATAGCTCTCGCAGACCTGCGGCATCGCCACCGCCGAGAGGGTGCGCGCCGGAGCGCCCGCCCGCTCGATCGCCGCTTCGAGCGCGAGCGCATTCATGACGGTCGCGAGCATCCCCATGGCGTCGCCGGTGGTGCGCGCCACGCCGCGGCCGGACACGTCCACCCCGCGGAAGATGTTGCCGCCGCCGACCACGACGCCGACGGCAACGCCGAGCTTGTGGGCGGCGACAATGTCGGCGGCAATGCGATCGAGCGTCGGTTGGTGCAGCCCGAAGCCGTCCGGTCCGGCCAGCGCCTCGCCGGACAGCTTGACGATCACGCGCTTGTACGCCGGCTCAGCCATGGAATCCCCCCGCCGCCGGATCGGCAATTCTTAGAGCGGGATGGCGATTCGAGGAATTCCATCCCGCCCTACCGTTTTGATCTGGGCACGATCCTTTGCAAAGCCGGGGTCCGGTTTCGCGATCATGCGCCAGCACAGGCCGCTTCGCGGCGGCCCGTCAACCCTGGCCGGCGGCCGCGGCGACTTCAGCGGCGAAGTCCGCTTCCTGCTTTTCGATGCCCTCGCCGAGGGCATAGCGCACGTAGCCGGTAATCTTGATCGGGCCGCCCACGCGTCCCTCGGCTTCCTTGACCGCCTGCGCCACGGTCTTCGCCGTGTCGTGGATGTAGGCCTGTTCCAGCAGGCAGACCTCCTTGTAGAAGGTCTTGAGACCGGACTCGACGATCTTGGCGATCACGTTCTCGGGCTTGCCCTGCTGGCGGAACTTGTCGGCCAGGACGTCCTTTTCGCGCGCGACGACGTTCGGATCGAGCCCGGCCGGATCGAGCGCCTGCGGATTGGCGGCCGCGACGTGCATCGCGATCATGCGGCCGAGCGTGGCGAGCTCGTCGGTCTT
>CAYVBN010000037.1:0-25835 GCA_964449645.1 uncultured Hyphomicrobiales bacterium | reverse complement strand
CAATAGGCGATTGAGCGCCTCCGCTATGGAATAGGCGCAGCCAATCGATCGAGTTGTCCCTGCGGAAGGTTGTGCGCCGTCCGTCGTTTCCAGCTATAAACGTTGGAGGCACGCTCCAAATACGACATGCTGGACGCTGGTTTCGTCTCGCAACTCATTGAGACCATCTACGACGCGGCGCTCGACCCATCTCTCTGGCCGCGCGCGATGGAGGCGACCGCGGGCTTCATCCACGGCCCGGCAGCCGCGCTCGTGCTGCACGACGCGCTCGACCGCAGAGGTCAGTTCTTTTTCTCCTGGGGCGACGACCCGTATTACACCAGGCTGTATTTCGACGAATACGTCAAAATACATCCGCTGCTGCCGCAGTTGATGTTCCTGCCGGCCGGCAAGATTTTTTCCATCGAGGACATCCTGCCGTTCGAGCAATTTCACGCTTCGCGCTTCTACAAGGAATGGGCCGAGCCGCAGGGCTATTTCGACGCCGTCTCGGTGATGGTCGAGAAATCGGGTCCGTCGATCGCCCATCTCACGGTGCCGCGTCACATCCGCGACGGCGCAGTCGATGCGGAGGCGCGCCGGCGCATGGCGCTGATCGCGCCGCACTTCCGCCGCGCCGTCGGCATTGGCCGCGTGATCGACATGAACAAGGTGACGGCGACAAGCCTCGCCGATACGCTCGATGGTCTCGACGCCAGCGTATTTCTGCTCGATGCAGCGGGCCGCATCGTCTTCTGCAATACGAATGCAGATAAACTGCTGCACGACGGTGCGATCCTGCGCGAGACGCGGGGCGTTCTCTCTGCCCGCGATCCCCGCGCCGAGCAGGATCTGCGCGCGTCCGTAAGTCTCGCCGCGACGGGCGACACCGCGCCCGGCAACTCGGGAACTGCCCTGCCGCTCGACGCACCCGACGGGAAACGCTGGCTCGCTCACTTTCTCCCGCTCACCTCAGGTATCCGGCAACATTCTGCAGTCGCCTACACGGCCGCGGTAGCGGTCTTCGTGCACAGGGCAGCATTGGACCTCGTTTCGCCGTGGGAAAGCCTGGCTCGGCAGTACCGATTGACTCCGGGCGAACTGCGGACGCTCTACGCCCTGCTCCAGGTCGAAGGAACCGCCGCGGCCGCCACAGTGCTCGGAGTTTCCGAAGCCACGTTGAAGACCCACCTCAAACGTCTGTTCGAGAAAACCGGGACGAAGCGACAGGTCGATCTGGTGAAGCTTGTTGCCAGCCATACAAGTCCCCTGGCCGAGCAATGCTAGCCATGGATACGGCCGAAGACCTCGCGACGGTGATCGGCTGGCTGTATGACGCGGCCCTCGATCCCACGCTCTGGTCCGCCGCGCTCGAACAGACCTGCGCGTTCGTGTGCGGATGTGCGGCGGCCATCTATTCGCAAGACGTGGCCCTCAAGCGCGGGGTCCGCTATCACTCCTGGGGCGACGATCCGGCTTATACCCGCCTCTATTTCAGCGAATACGTGAAGATCAATCCGCTGCTCCCCCACTTCAGTACTCAACCCGTTGGAAGCGTCTATTGCGCCTCGACGTTGATGCCATACGAGGAACTGCGCGCCAGCCGCTTCTTCAGGGAATGGGTGGTTCCGCAAGGTCTCGTGGATTTCGTCGGCACCACGCTCGACAAGACAACGACGAGCGTTGCGACGGTCTCCCTCGGCCGCAGCAAACGTCAGGGCCTCGCCGATGCGGAAGCCCGCTACCGCATGAGCCTGCTCGCTCCCCATTTTCGCCGGGCGGTGCTGATCGACAATGTCATCGATCTGCACAAGATCGAGGCGACGGCTTTCGCCGAAGCATTGAACGGGCTTGCGAGCGGGGTGTTCCTGCTCGATGCGAATTGCCTGATCGTGCTCGCCAACGCAGCGGGCCAGGCGATGCTCGAGCACGGCAGAATCCTGCGCGCCGTGCAAGGCAAACTGACCCCGCTCGATCGCTCGGCCGAGGCAGCGCTGCGCGACCTCGTCGGTGCTTGCGCGGCGGGCGGCGACGAAGCGATCGGCATCAAGGGGATCGCGGTGCCGCTCGGCGCGACGACGGACGGGTACTGCCTCGCGCACGTTCTGCCGCTCACCTCCGGTGCGCGGCGAAAAACCGCCAGGGACTATTCGGCCGTGGCCGTCGTGTTTGCCCGGTGCACCCCGCTCGATCTCGCGGCGTCCTGCGACACGATCGCTCGGGTCTATCAGCTCACGCCGAGCGAACTGGCGGTTCTCCGCGCCGTCGTCGAGACCGCGGGCGTGCGGGCGATCGCGGCGGAACTCGGCATTTCGGACAGCACGGTCAAGACGCACCTGCAGCACGTCTTCGACAAGACGGGTACGCGGCGGCAGGCGGATCTTGTGAAGCTGGTCGCCGCATATGCCAGCCCGCTGATCGGCTGATGCGCGATCAAGGCTGCTTGGAGATGGTCCGGCGTTCAGCCGCCCCGTTGCCGAATGGCCCGACCGACCTCAGCGCGCTCTGAGCGAGAGCATCTGGCCGAGCGGCGTCGCGGTCGCCGGCGGGCGCGTCAGCGCGCTCAGGAAGCGATCGGCCCAATGCTGGATGTTGTTGGCCGAGAGCACGCGGAACAACGCGTTCTGCCGGTCGCGGCGTTCGAGCAAGGGCATCGAGAGCGCACGCGCGATCGCCGCGCCGACGCTGTCCGGATCATACGGATTGACGAGCAGCGCCGCATCGCACTCGCGCGCTGCTCCGGCGAAGCGTGAGAGGATAAGAACTCCGGGGTCTTCCGGGTTCTGCGCGGCGACGAATTCCTTGGCGACGAGATTCATGCCGTCGCGCAGCGGGGTGACGAGCGCTGCGCGCGAGGCACGATAGAGGCCGGCGAGCGCGGTGCGGCTGTGCGCGCGGTTGACGTAGCGGATGGGCGTCCAGTCCGCCTCCCCGTAGGCGCCGTTGATGCGGCCGGCCGTCGCCCCGACCACCTGCTCCATGTCGACATATTCGGGGATGTCGGTGCGGCTCTTCGGGGTGATCTGCAGATAGGTCACCTTGCCGCGCCACTCGGGATGGCCGGCGAGAAAGCGCTCGAACGCCTCCATGCGGTGGGTGATGCCTTTCGAATAATCGAGGCGATCGACCCCGATGATCATGTCGCGGCCCGAGAGGCTGCCGATCACGTTCTGCACGAAGGTGGAACGCTCGGCGCGCTGCGCCAGGCGAGCGAAGGCCGCGGTCTCGACGCCGACCGGGAAGGCGTCGACCCGCAACGTGCGATCCCCGACCGAGAAATTGAAGTCGTGGCTGTGCAGCCCGCACTCGCGCGTCAGATAGCGCGAGAAGTTGAACGCGTCGTCGCCGGTCTGGAATCCGACCACGTCGTAATGGCAGAGCGACGCGATCAGCCGCTCGTGATTGGGCAGCGCCGTGAGGATCTCGGGCGGCGGGCACGGAATGTGCAGGAAGAACCCGATGCGATTGCGGTGGCCGCGCTCGCGCAGGGCCTTGGCGAGCGGCATCAGGTGATAATCGTGCACCCAGACGAGATCGTCGGGCCCGAGGATCTTATGCAACTCCCGGGCGAAATGCTCGTTGACGCGCAGATAGCCGCTGAGATCGCGGCGCGAGAATTCGGCGAGGTCGAGCCGATAATGCAGGATCGGCCAGAGAACCCGATTCGCGAAGCCGTTGTAGTACTCGTCGTAGTCCTCCTCGGCGAGATCCGTCACCACGTAGGTGACGTGATCGTCCGGAAAGGTCCGAGTCTCGAGCAGGTCACGCGGCGTGACGCGCCCGCTCCAACCGAACCAGATCCCCGGAACCCGTTTCAACGCCGCCTTGACTGCGACCTCGAGTCCGCCCGCACGTGCGCCGCCTTTTCCGTCCGGAACGGCGACACGGTTGGAGACTACGACGAGCTTCGCCAATAGCGGTCCTCCCAGCTTCGCGAAAGCCTCATCGCGCTCAGAATCAGGCCGGCCATCGAGTAGGTCTGCGGGAAATTGCCCCACAGAGCTCCCGTGACCGGATGTACGTCCTCGGAGAGTAGTCCGTACCTGTTCCTCAGGCGAAGGGCGTCGATGAACTGATCACGAGCTTCGGAGCGTTGCCCAATCATCCCTAAGGCGTCAATGAGCCAAAATCGACAGATCAGGAATGCGGTCTCCGGCAGACCGAAGTCGTCGGCACTCACATACCGCATCATATGCTGCTCACGCTTGAGCTCTCTGGCTATCACCTCGACGGTACTAACGAACTTCGGATCGTTTGGTTCGACCAGGCCGAGATCGGCGAGCAGCAGGACGCTGGCGTCGAGATCGTCGGAATCGAGCGCCGCGGTGAACGCCTTTCGCTTCGGGTTCCAGGCGCGCTCGACGAGCGTGTCGCCGATGCGCGTGGCGGTTGTGCCCCAATAGTGGGCACGATCGGCAAGCCCGAGATGGACCGCGATAGCCTCCAGGCGGTGACATCCCGCCCAGCACATCGCGGCGGAATGCGTGTGGATGCGCTTGCGTCCGCGAAATTCCCAGATGCCGGCGTCGGGCGTCATGGCGAGCGCGGCCGCCTTCTCGCCCAGCGGCTCGAGCTGGCGGAAGAGATCCACATCCCCCATCCGCGGCAGCCGGCGATCGAAGAACATCGGAGTGGCCGCCAGGATGACGCTCCCGTAGGTGTCGTTCTGGTCCTGGGCGGCCGCCTCGTTGCCGATTCGCACCGGACCGTCGCCACGATAGCCTTTGAGGTTCGGCTCGATCCGCTCGGGCAGCGGATCGGCGGAGACGAGGCCGTAGACCGGGCGCAGCGTGTGCGAGGGACCGGTCGGGATGCTCAGGATGTAGGAGATGAAATTCTCCATCATCTGCGTCGCGCCGATCCGGTTGAGCGCCTGCACGACGAAATAGGCGTCGCGCAGCCAGCAGAACCGGTAGTCCCACGTGCGGCCCGAGCCGGGCGCTTCGGGAATGGAGGTCGTATGGGCGGCGATGATCGCGCCGGTCTCCTCGAAGCTGCTGAGCTTGAGCGTGATGGCGGCGCGGATCATCGCGTCCTGCCAATCGTAGGAGATCCCGAGATGGCGGACCCATTCCAGCCAGTGCTGGCAGGTCCGCTCGCGGAACTGCCGGCAGGTGGTCTCCAGGTTGCCCTCGAACGGGGCGTCTGGACCGAACACCATGTATACGGGCCGCGTGAGGACGAACGAGGCCTCACGATCGATGTGCGAGAGCGGCGCGTTCGTGGTCAGCCGGATCGCGACATCCTCGCCGGCGTAGCGGATGTGGCTGCTCCCCGGGCCGCGCTGCATGCGCGTGTCGCCGTAGCCGTGCGTCGGCCGAAAGCGGATGGTGATGCGGGGCAGACCGGCCGCCGGCTCGATGATGCGCACGAGCTGCGGCGGATAGAAAACGCGTCCGTACTGCTGAAAGCGCGGCGCGAAATCGGTGATGCGGACGGCGTTGCCGGTCCGGTCCGTCAGGAGGGTCGAAACGACGGGCGTGTTGCGGATGTAGTCGGACTTCGTCTCGACCATGTCCTCGAGAACGACGTCGGTGAAGCCCTTCTCCTCCTCGCCCGCCAGCAGGCGACAGAAGATCGGGTCGCTGTCGAAACGCGGGAAGCACCACCACACGATCCGCGCGGCCGGATCGACGAGCGCCGCGGTCCGGCCGTTTCCGATGATGGCGATATCCAGTCCGTAATCGGTCACGGGCGCGGAACTCCCTCCTCAGCGGCGACGTCCTCTCCTGCCATTTGATAGAGCCAACGACGCACATCGCTCGGCCCGGGGAAGAATCCGGCAAGTCCCGGGACGGCGCGCCCGACCGAGAATCCCACGCCGGTGAATTCGGGCAGGACCGCGAACGCGGCCTCGTCGGTCACGTCGTCGCCGATGAAGATCGGCCGGCGGCCGCGAAACGGCGGATACCGCATCAGCTCGCGAACGCCGGTGCCTTTGTTGATCGTCGGCGACTTGACCTCGATCACCGCCTTGCCGGGCAGGACCTCGACCTCGGTGGGATTGGCCGCGCAGATTCGCACCACCTTGTCCCAGAGCTCGTCGCCGTGTGTGCGCGCCAGCCGATAATGCAGCGCGATCGAATAGCCCTTGTCCTCGAGCACCACGCCTTCGGACGCGGCTGCGACGGCGACGAGCTCCCGCCGCAGATCGGCCGGCAGCGGAGCGATCGATCTGATTTCCGGCACGGCTCCGGGCACGCGCATCTCGGCGCCGTGGCCGCTGACCGTCGCAAGCCGCAGCGGCGCGAACAGAAGGTCGATGTCGTCGAGCGCCCGCCCGCTGACGAAAGCGACCGCCCCTCCCGTCCTCTCCAGGAGAACGGCAAGCGCCCGCTTCAATCGCGCTGGGACATCCACGTCACGAGGGGTCGCCGCAATGTCGAGGAGCGTTCCATCGACATCGAGCAGGATCGCGCTCGTGCGCAGGTCGATATCGGCAATGAGCACGTTACCTGCCAAACGATACTATCCCCGACCGCTTCAAATGCTCCGACCCGCCCCGTTACCCCCGTCAACTCCTGCCAACATCAAGCGTTCCCTCTGCCCTTACCGCGCCCGAACCTCGATGTCGCCATCGACCCCGGGCACGACTTTGAAATCGCGCTCGTAAACCTTCCCTTCGTTGCGCGCAATCACCCGATACTCGCCCTCGGCAAGAATGACCTTCGGAAACGCGCCAATCGATTCCTTGATGACGTCGCCGCCCGGCGTCAGCACCGACCAGGCGGTATTGGCGAGTGCCTCGCCCCCGCTTTCGCTCACGAGCTTCAACGTGATGACGGCGGCCCGGTGATTGACGGTCACGTCAGTCAATTTGCCGACCTGCACGCGGATGTCGGAACGCACCACCGCGTTTCCATCGCCGTAGCTCGACACGATGTGATACGTGCCTTCCGGCAGGATCAGGATGTCGCCGGTCATGACGCCGTGGGCAATCGGCGGCTTTTCCCCCGGCTCGAACTGGCTGCCCTCGAACACGTCGAACGAAATCTGTCCCGGCGGAATGCGCACGTCGCCGACGCGCCCTTCGATGCGCAGGCCGCCGGCCGGAAGTTCGAACGTCTCCCGTACCGTCTCCGAGCGGAGCTGAACGGTCTTTACCGCGCTCGCAAGTCCGAAGGTGACGTGGACCACGTACTCGCCCGACGGCAGCACGAATGTCGGCGATGGGTTGCGGTCCTCCCGGATCGGGCGAAACGCGCCGCTTCCGTCCGGCCGCACCGAATAGACGCGCCATTGCAGGCCGCCGTTGATCGGCTGCGGGTTGTCACGGCCGAACCGCGCGCTGAGCACGAGCGCAGCCTGGCCGGCCGGGACCATCGGGGCGCTTTGGGCCGGCGCGCTCTGAGCGGGGGCGCTCGGCGCCGGAACGATCGGGGTCGGAGCCGTGACGGGCCCTGGCGCCACCAGCGAGGTCGACGGTGAGGTGGACGGAATGGACGGGATGTCGGCCGGCGGCACCGGGCGATCGTCGGGTCGGAACAGGCTCGATCCGGACGCCGGATTGGCGCTCGCCGGCGGCAGGAGCTGCTGCGGCGGCGCGAGCGCGGGCTGCGTGGCGCGCAGTTGGGCCTTGACGTCCGCCGGCGTCGAAGCCGTCAGGACGACAACGGCCAGAAAAGCGGCCAGCCGCGATCGTGGCCCCGCGCTCGGGATCGTCATGGCGGACTTTTTGACCGAAATCGCGGCGAATTCAAGCCTGGCCGCGGCTTTGTCACATGCGCGCCCATGTGATAGCGCTCTCGCGCACGACAGTGAGGAGTTGATGCCCGAAGCCCTTGATCTGCTCAAGACACGCCGCTCGGTCAAGCCGCTCGCCATGACCGGCGACGGCCCGTCGTCCGGCGAGCTCGATACCCTTCTGACGATCGCCTCGCGCGTGCCCGATCACGGCAAGCTCGCGCCCTGGCGCTTCATCGTGTTCGAAGGCGAGGCGCGCCAGCGGGCCGGCCGGATCATCGCCGAGGTGTTCGCCGCCGATCATCCGGATGCGCGGCCCGATCAGATGGAGTTCGAGCGCAACCGCCTCGCGCGCGCACCGCTCGTCGTCGCCGTCGTGAGCCACGCCGCGCCGCATCCGAAAATCCCCGAATGGGAGCAGGTGCTCTCCGCCGGGGCTGCCGCCATGAATCTGGTGATCGCCGCGCACGCGCTCGGCTTTGCGGCCAACTGGATCACCGAGTGGTACGCCTACGATCGCCGGGTTCTCGGCGCGTTCGGCCTTTCACCGGACGAAAAAATCGCCGGCTTCATCCACATCGGCCACTCGCCCCAGCCGCCCGAAGACCGCCCTCGCCCGCCGCTCGACCGGATTGTCACACGTTTCGGCGCCTGAGCGCGAAAAGCAGACGTGACCGGTCTGGCGCCGGATCACGCGCATACTTTCTGAACCGGCACGGCCCGGCGAGCCGCCTGCATCTCTCTGTCAGACGCCGGCGACGACACGCGGGACAGAGGCCCGTTTCCGGCGAGGAACCGGTCGCGACTTCGCCGCGTTCTGCTACCATTGTCGCATCGCCCGACCGACACGGACCGGACGAGACTGGCGGCGTTTGGCGCCGGAGAGTCTCGTTCCATGCGCCGGAGGGGCGATGCCTGGCCGGGCAGACGAGAGCATGATCCCGAAGCGTGCATTCCGGTTTTCGGGCAGGATCATGCTCCGGTCGAAGGGCGAGCGGCGCGGCGATTCCAAGCCGACGTGGTTCCGCTCCCGACAGTTGGAGGTGCTGCCCGTGCTGGAGTCTCCGAAGGCGCCGTCGTCCCGTGAGAACGGTTCGACCGATTGCAGTTTCGGTTCCGAGCACCCCGGCAGCAGCAAATTCTGCATCGGTCTCGCACTCGGCGGCGGAGCGGCGCGTGGCTTCGCGCATATCGGCGTTCTGCGTGTGCTGCTGGCTCACGGCATCAAGCCGGACGTGATCACCGGCACGTCGATCGGGGCGGTCATCGGCGGATGCTATGCGACCGGCCATCTCGACGAGGTCGAGAGCTGGGCGCGCAGCCTCACGCGACGCCGCGTCTTCGGCTATCTCGATTTCAGCCTCGGCGGATCGGGCCTGATCGGCGGCGACCGCCTGCTGGCCCGCCTCGAGCGCGAGCTCGGCGACGTCAAGATCGAGGACCTGCCGGTGCGCTTCGCGGCGATCGCGACCGAGATCGGCACCGGGCACGAGATCTGGCTGACCCGCGGAAGACTGGTCGACGCGCTGCAGGCGTCCTATGCGCTGCCGGGCATCTTTCCGCCCGTTCGCATCGGCGGCCGCTGGCTGATGGACGGCGCTCTGGTCAATCCGGTGCCGGTCTCCGCCGCCCGCGCTCTCGGCGCGCGCCTCGTGATCGGCGTCAATCTCAACGCCGACAATTTCGGACGCGGCACCATCATCCAGGACCACGGGCCGGATGCCGAGGACGATGTCCTGCGCGTGGCCGCGCGCCATCGCCGCAGCCTGCGCGACATGTTCAGGCCCGAACGGCTGCTCAAGCGGCAGTTCGTCGGCACACCCGGGCGGCCGGGCCTGTCGTCTGTGATGGTCGAGGCCTTTCAGGTGGTCCAGGACCGCATCACGCGCGCACGGCTCGCGGGCGATCCGCCGGACGCGTTGCTGAGCCCGCGCCTCGGCCGTCTCGGCCTGTTCGATTTTCACCGGGCGGACGAGGCAATCGCGCTCGGCGCCGAAGCGGCCGAGCGGGCGCTCGAGTCGATCTCCGAGGCGTCCACCGCGCTGGTGTGAGCGATGTGATGGCGATCGCAGTCGCGAGGATCACCGTCGTGGCGATCCGGCCGCGAGATGATCGCGCCGGATCACCCGGCAGTCAGTCCATGATCCCTCAGGCCGTGCGGATGTAGTCGCGCAGCGCGGCGGATTCCCGTGCCATCTCTTCGAGCCGCGACTTCACCACGTCGCCGATCGAAATGATTCCGGCGAGCCGGTTCTGCTCGATCACCGGCACGTGGCGGAATTTTCCGTCGGTCATCTGCTCCATCAGCGCGCCGACCGTGTCGCTCTCGCAGCACGTCGCCACCTTGCGCGTCATGACCTCGGACACCGGCAGGATGAGCACCTGCGACCCCTGCTGCGCGAGCGCGCGCACGATGTCCCGCTCCGAGAGAATCCCGACCACGCGTCCGTCCGCGCCGGTCACGACGAGCGCACCGATGCGCCGCTCCGCCAGAAGCCTGACCGCCGACGCGAGTGTGGCCGTGGGTTCGATCGTCACGACGCCGCGGCCTTTGTTGGAGAGAATTGTTTTGACTGTCATGGGTCGCCTCCCTTCGACGGTTCGGACCCGCGCACGACGCGCCGGCTTCCGGTCGAATGATCCTGGGCGTTCGAATCTCGGCTGCCGAAGAGGTTGCGTGCGGTCGCCGGCCGAGATGCGAAACCGTCCTGCGCGCTCGTCCGCCGGTCGTCCTCGCGACCGATCTGCCGCATGGGAGCACGCGGACTCATGATCCGGCATCGCCCCGTCAGCCGCAAGGTCGCCTACGTGCAGTGCAATGATGCTCAGCGCGCATCGATGCCGGCATCATCGGAGCCGGCGCTATCTGGTTCGATGTTACCGTTGCCCTTCGGAGCGGGCGCGATCGGATCGAACACGGCGAAGAGGACGAGACCGGCCAGAAAGCCGCCGACATGCGCCTGCCACGCAATGGCTCCGCTCGCCCCGGGAATCGCCACCGACCCGAGGCCGAACAGGAAATTCAATCCGAACCACGCCACGAGGAACACGAGCACCCGCGTGTCGCGCAACGCGACGGATAGCGGCTCCGCCGGCACGCGATAGCTCTCCGGATCGTTTTCGCGCCACATGGTCAACGGGCCGCCGCGCTGGAACGCAAAGCGCAGCGCCGCCGCCATGAACCCGGAGATTGCGGCGGACGCACCGATCACCGGAACCATTTCGCCCGGATAGGACACGAGGTGGGCGAGAGCGCCGGCCGCGGCGGTGACGGCGAAGAAGGCCAGGAACCGGATCGGCCCGAAGCGCCTCGCGACGGCGGCGCCGAACGGCAGGAACCAGACGATGTTCACGCCGAGGTGCATGATGTCGGCGTGGATCAGCGCGTAGGTGAAGAACGTCCAGATTTCCGCGCCCCAGCCGCCCGGCAACGGTCCGCCGAGAAGCGGGCTCGCGTCGTAGCGCGCGGGAATAAAGGCGAATTCCAGCAGGAAGCGATAATCGTCCACGGGCGAGAGCAGCAGCGCACGCCCCGCATGCACAAGACACAGCGCGGCGATCGTCGCGACGACGACCGACGGGACATTGAACATCGGCTCGCGGGGCTGCTTCACGGCTGGATCCGGTTCGCGTTGAAATAGGCTGCCCGCCGAGGCGGAGCAAGCACGACGATCCGGCTGAAAAAAAGAGAGGAGGGCTTTCGACCCTCCTCTCTCGACCTCTTGCGAGGTGCGGCACCTTGCGGCGCCTGTCACATCCCCTCGCCTCCCCGGGTTCCCCAACACGGTGCCGGCCGCTGGAGGTCGGCCGGAACATTCAGTGCAGGCACGATACGTCGCGCGCATTCGCGGCGCCAACGTCAACCGCTCGTTAATCTTAACGAGAAGTGACCGGCGTCAGCTCTCGATGCCGACGACGCATCCGCCTATCCCATTGTTGCGGAGAATTTTCGTCCGGACGCGAGACCAGCGCCCGCGACGATCCGAGAGGATGTCATGAAGCACGCCTCGACACGCGAGGTGTTCGCCCACTGGAACGAGCGGCGGAACGGTCGGCTCGCGCCCGAACGCGACGACATCGAGCCCGGCGCGATCCGCGGCGCTCTCGGCGACACGTTCATTCTGGCGTTCGATCCCGACCGCGGACACCCTTTCCGCGTCGCCGGGACGCGGGTCTGCGCGCTGTTCTGCCGCGAGGTCAAAGGCACGGCATTCGAGGCCCTGTGGAGCCGCGAGGCGCGCGCGGAGATCCGCGAGCTCGTCTCGATCGCCGCCGAGGAAGCGACCGGCACCGTCGCGGCCGTCGTCGCTCGGGCGCGGAACACCCCGATCAACCTCGAACTGCTCCTGCTGCCGACCTACCGGTCGCGCTGGAACGAAGTCCGGCTGCTCGGCGTGCTGGCGCCGATGACGGTTCCGGCCTGGCTCGGCGCAACCCCGCTCTCAGGACTGACGCTCGGATCGCTGCGCCACCTCGGGCCATTCGCGGGCACCTCGGAGCCCGAGACGCGGCCGGTTCCGCGCATCCGGCTGCGGCACGGATTCGTCGTCTACGAGGGCGGCCGCTCGGCCCCCTAGCGCTCCGGAATTTCGCATCTCGTCGCATGTTCTGCGGCGAGCCGGCGCCGCAAAATGCTCCGGCCTTCCCCGCCGCGCAGCCGCCCTACCCCCTTCACTCCTGCAATGACTAACGGCGCATTAACTCCGCGCGCATAGGGTCGTGGGCGCAGCTCCCAAGAGGCACGCCGCCGAATGTCGTTGCTCGCGACCAAATCGACACCCGGTGGACTGGCGTTGAACGACGAACGCCGGCGGTTTCAGCGCGTGCGCGTCAACCTGCTGGGGCGCTACATGCTGCAGGACCGGCGCGAGTTTCCCTGCCAGGTCGTGAACATGTCGCCGGGCGGCATGGCGGTCATTGCGCCCATCACCGGCCAGGAAGGCGAGCGCGTGGTCGCCTACATTGACCATGTCGGGCGGCTCGAGGGAAAGATCGCGCGCGTGTTCCAGAACGGCTTCGCGATGACCATCGCGGCCACGCAGCGCAAACGCGACAAGCTCGCCGCCCAGCTCACCTGGCTGGCGAACCGGCACATCCTCAACCTGCCCGAGGACCGCCGGCACGGCCGCATCACACCGCGCAATCCGACGACCCGCCTGGTGATGCCCAACGGGGTCAACCTCACCTGCCGCATCATCGACCTGTCGCTGTCGGGGGCCGCGCTCGGGACCGACGCCCGGCCGGCGGTCGGCGCCCTTGTCACCATCGGCAAGACCCATGCCCGGGTGGTGCGCCACCTCGACGACGGCTTCGCGGTCGAATTCACCCGCCTGCAGCACCCCGACTTCCTCGAAGAGAACGTCAGCGGGTCCTGAACATCCTTACTGATCGGTTGCACTGATCGGTTGCCGATCCGGGCGCCCTGGCCGGGTGCCCGCAGGCGGGCATGCGCGCGCCTCCACGGCCCATCAAGAACGGTCCCCGCCCCGCGGACGAGCCGCACCCGAATCCTCGCATTTGAGGTTCGAGATCAGGTAAGTATTAACCACGCGACATGCCGCGATTGCGGGAGGTATACTTTACAAATCATCTATTCTTATCAATGAAATGAGGGCACAAGCTTAGCGCGAACGCAAATCATCTGTGAGACATTCCTTCTCGACTTCAGGGAGGGGCTTACAGATGACGTTCTGCTTCAAACCGGCGGTCCGTGTCGGATCAGCCTTGGGGCTTTGCTTGGCGGCGGCGCTGACCGCCTCGGCGGCCCTGGCCGGAAGCGAACGGCCTCTGTTCGCGACCATCGGCGACGTGACCCGTCCGCCGATCGGGTGGGTCGAGTTCTGCGCCGAGAACGCCGGCGACTGCGCCGGCGCGCCGGCCGCTCCCCGCGACATTGTGATGTCGACCAAGGTCTGGAACGACCTCGTGCGCGTAAATAGATGGGTGAACGAGACGGTCAAGCCGATGACCGACCTCGAGCACTACGGGGTCATCGAGAAGTGGGCCTATCCGGACGATGGCTACGGCGATTGCGAGGACTATGTCCTGCTCAAGCGCAAGATGCTGGTCGAGGCCGGATGGCCGCGCGAGGCGCTGCTGATCACCGTGGTGCGCGACAAGAAGGGTGACGGCCACGCGGTCCTGACGGTCAAGAGCGACAAGGGTGAGTTCGTCCTCGACAACCAGAACGAGGCGATCCTGCTCTGGGTCGACACCGGCTACCGCTTCGTCAAGCGCCAGTCGCAGGCCGACCAGAACGTCTGGGTCTCGCTCGGCGAGCCGCGTCCGGCGCTGGCGACCGCGACCTCGCATTCGCACCGAACGAACTAAAGGAGCTCCGCGACCCCGGTCACGTCCCCACCCCTCCCCGTCCCCAGACCGGGTTCGCGCGCGGCCGGCCCTCCCCCAAGGGCCGGCCGCACCTTTTTGAAGGAGCGGACGTGTGAGCAAGACCGAAGCCGGGACCGGACCACACAAAGCTGGCCCCCATAGGCGAAGCACAAAACAAAAGAGGCCACCCGAAGTGGCCTCTTGGTGCTGTGAAACGTGCGGTTGTCCTCGTGGTTCCGGCCGCCGGCTGAAGCGGTACCTGCCGCGCCGCCCTGGGCCGAACCGCGTGCACCGCCAGGCGCAGCGTTCATATGCGACGGCGCTCCACCCCTCGCGCCGTTGCTCCGCTTGACTTCGAAAGGCCTCTTCCTAAATCGCTGGCTGCCGAGCGCCCTCAGGGCTCGGCCGACGTCCGGGGATTCCCGGAACCTTGTGTCCATGTTGCTCACTGGAGGATATGGCTATGAGGACTCTGAGCATCGACCCCTTCTGGCGCACGAACGCCGGCTTCGACCGGCTTCTCCACCCGCTTCAAGAAAGCCTTCGGCGACACCGCATCGAGATCAGGAGAGCGCACCGGCCAAGTCATTGGCCAAGTAACGGTACGCGCCGTCTCGACCAGCCGAAAGCCACGTAATCCACCCTCCATCATTTTTGGTCGAGGTGGTTCGGCTCCGCCCGATCCGCCTCCCCAGATACGTGGAGAAACGCCATGGACCGAAATCGCTCGAACGAACATTCCTCCTTCCGCGGAAGCGACCGTACTTTCGAACTCGACACTCTCCTGCATCCGGCAAATGCGTTCGCGCATCCCATGGATGTCGTTCGCGACGACGACCTCACGTTGAATGAGAAGCGGGCCATTCTCGCCTCCTGGGCATCCGATTTTTGCGCTCTGGAAGCAGCACCCGAACTCCGGATGAACCCGAGCGGAAAAATCGTGCACTGGGACGACATCATGGATGCGCTCAAAGCGCTCGATCGTGAGGCCGCGAACGAGATCGTCGTCGATCGGCTCGTGGCGCGGAGCCGACGTGGGAGATGGCGCGACCGGTCGGGTGGCGCACCCGAACGCGGGCCTTGTCATCTCTAAGGAGGGCGAATGCAGAAAGCGCACGATCTGGGGCTGGGCCCATCGCCCGGCAAGGGCGCGCTGGTGCACGCCCTTGTGGCCGCGAACGACAACGACCCCACCGAGCCGCCGCCGGCCGCCGGCATGCGATGCACGCTGGAAATGTTCGACAGCGAGGCAAGCCTCGGGCCTCATGCTGATCGACTTTGCCATGCCGGCCGCTTCTCAACGTGAGAGACACACCGTTCGAGGACGGGTTGGAAAACAAAGCCAAGTCGGCCCCTGGGGGCGGATTCCCGATCCAATGGCGTGAGACTGGCCCTGACCGGTGCTATAGTGCCAACAGGATCGGCCCGGCCCCATTAGTAGGATTTTTCGGTAACCATTCCCCAAGCTATTGCGGAACTTCACCGCGTGCCGCGCGTTCACGGTTGGGGACGTTGAGCGATGAAGAAATCCTCGGAATATCGCGCGCACGCCGCAGAATGTCGGTCTCTCGCCGACAAGACGAGCCATCCTGAGCATCGGCGCATGCTCCTGCATATGGCTGACGTCTGGGAGTCCCTGGCCGCCGACCGGGAGAACTACCTGGCGCGCAAGGCCCGCGTCGAGGCCCTGGCCTACCTCTCGGAGGAGAGGAGGTAGACCGGCTCGCGAGCCTTGTCAGGAGGGCCGCAGGATACGCCGGCCACGAAGTACGCAGGCGTGATGCGGGACGCGCGCTGATCGAAAAAACCGAACCTCCGCCGTGCGCCGCTCATGAGCCGCAATGGGACCCTCGTCCAATCGACGGATGCGGTCTTCATCCTAGACTGCCGCGATCCGCAGCCGCTTCGACCCGGCGACGGGGACGTCGGACCTTCAGCGCCTGCTTCGTTCAGTCGAGGGAGGACATCATGCTTCGTCCGATCACGCTTGCGACCGCTTTCGGTCTCGTTCTCTGCACGGCCGGTTTTGCCCAGGCCGCCACCTATTGCGCCGAGTACGTCGGAGGATCGGAGCGCGTGGGGTCAGGCGCGAGGAGCCAGTGCAATAACGCGACGCTGAAAGCCTGCCGGACAAGCGTCAGGGAGCGAGGCGGCGGGCATTGCTACAAGAAAGCCCAGATGCGTTAGGCCGACGGCCCGGCATCCGTTTTGCGTTCGCTTACCCGATGCGCTTGAGGCCTTTGGCGTAGCGGCGCCAGCGCCGCACGTAGATGTCCGCGCCCTCGGTGATGAGTTCGCGCGCCTTGGCGTCCAGCGTGCGGATCACGCGGGCGGGCGTGCCGACGATCAGCGAGTTCTCGGGAAACTCCTTGCCTTCCGTCACCACCGAGCCGGCGCCGACGAGCGAGTTGCGGGCGATGCGGGCGCCGTTGAGCACGATCGCGCCCATGCCGATCAGGCTGTTGTCGCCGATCGTGCAGCCATGCAGCACGGCGTTGTGCCCGATCACGCAATTCGACCCGATGGTGAGCGGAAAGCCCGGATCGGTGTGAAGCGTGGCGTTGTCCTGGATCTGCGAGCGTTCGCCGAGCTCGATCCATTCGTTGTCGCCGCGCAGCACCGATCCCCACCAGACGCTCGCGTCGTCCTTGAGCCGGACGCGCCCGATCAGGACGGCCGTCTCGGCGATCCAGTACCGGCCCTCGTCCGGCAGATCAGGCCTCTCTCCATCGAGCTCGTAGACGGACATGCGTGCTTCTCCCACACCACCGGCCGATGCTTTCGCATCGGATGATGCTCGCAGCAAAACTGGAGCGGGACAGCAGTTTGAAGGATATCCCGCGCCGAACGGCGCGCGACCTTGCCATGTCGGAAATGGATTGGCGAGCCGATGCTCAGTGCAGGAACCGCCCCGCGGTTTCGATCGCCGAGACGACCACCGTGCCGGACATCAGGCTCCACAGGCCCGCGATGACGGTGGCGATCATGACGAATTCGAAGCGGCGGCCCTCGATGCGGCGGCCCCGGATCGTGTTGCGCATGATGATGAAGGGTGCGGCGAATACCAGGAGGGGGATAGCCGCGAAGGTCGAGGGCCGTGGCCCCTGTTCGAGCAGGCGGAAGCTCGCCGGCTGCTTGGCCAGGAGCTGATAGGTGGTCGAGATCAGGCCCGCGACGGCAAAACCCATCGCCAGCGCCAGGAAAGACTGGATCGACTGCGGACTCATGACAACCTCGCCTGATCCCCTCACGCTCTTCCTGCCGGATTGCCGACCCTCGCGCTATTACATCCTTAAGAAAGGGTAAATTGTTGGCGATGGTTTGTCCGAATCCGGTCTGCTTCGGCATGGCATACTCGGCGCCGATTCGACCGAGGGTGGACGCGGAGCACGATGACGACCTTGGCCCGAAAGCACGGCTCACCGCGGCGCGTGCGCGGCGTCCCGCTCGTCCCGGGCGTTCTTGCCAGCGCGGGCGGCATCCTGCTGGCCCTCGGCTTCATCGGATACGTGCTCTGGCCGCGCTGGCCGGAGCCGCCAGTCGCGGCGGATGGGCCGGCCCTGCCGATCGTGGTGGGCGGGGTCGTGTTCAATGTCCCGCCCGCCGCCGTGCGGGTCGCGGTGCAACGGCATCCCGGCGCGCAGGAACGCGTCGACCTCGTCTTCCTCTGGCCGTCGCTCGCACCGCCCGCCCCCAAGGCGACCACGCCCGCGACTCCGGCCGGTGAAGACCGACTGTTCGTCACCATCGCGGAGGCGGATGGCACCCTCGCCCCACCCGAGCGGCTTCGCACCATCTATCCGCGCTACGCGGCCGCGAGTCCCACGCCCGAGCCGAACGGGCTTACGGGCTTCGCCTTCGGCGACGATACGCCTTATCGCGGGGAAGACCTTCTGTTCGATCGGCCCGACGGCGAGCATTTCCTCGTTCGCTGCTCGCGCCAAGCCGGGCCTACGCCGGGCATGTGCCTCTACGAGCAGCGGATCGGCGGGGCCGACCTGACGGCGCGCTTCCCGCGCGAATGGCTGCACGACTGGCGCAAGGTCGCGGCAGGAATCGAGCGGCTCGCCGCGCAATTGCATCCCGACCGGAATTGAGCACGCACCGGCGGTGCGGCGGCGGTTCGCCGTACGCGCGCTATTCCTCGAGGTCCGTCTCGAGAATGGCCATCTGGAAATTATAGGAGCGGTCCTCGTCCTCGTCGTCGACGAAGAGCACGCCGATGAACTCCTCGCCGATATAGACTTCGGCGGAGTCGGTCTTCTTCGGGCGCGGCACCACGCGGATGCGCGCGTTGCCGAAGAGACGCCGCATGTAACTCTCGATCTTCCTGATTTCCTGTACGTCCACCGTTGCTCCCCTCTGTTCCGGCTGCACCCCAGCCCGCTCGGCGGACCTTAAGACTGCATTTCCTCTGTCGGGCAACCGATCGCGATCAAGCGCCCGTCCTTCGCGGCGCCGCGCCGGCGGGACAGCCCCCGCCCGCTGGATGAATTCTCACGTCTGCTCGTAGAGCATCTGGTCCATGGTGCGCGACGGCTCGGCACATCCGGCCTCGCCGATCACGCGCGCCGGGACGCCCGCCACGGTGACGTTGTGTGGCACCGGCTTGAGCACCACCGATCCGGCAGCAATGCGCGCGCAATGACCGACCTCGATGTTTCCGAGAATTTTCGCGCCCGCCCCAATCATCACGCCGCGCCGGATCTTCGGATGGCGGTCGCCGGTCTCGTTGCCCGAGCCGCCGAGCGTCACGTCGTGCAGCAGGGAGACGTCGTCCTCGATCACCGCGGTCTCGCCGACGACGAGGCCCGTGGCATGGTCGAGGAAGATGCCGCGGCCGATGCGCGCGGCCGGGTGGATGTCGGTCTGGAACACGGACGAGGAACGGCTCTGCAGATAGTAGGCGAAGTCCTTACGGCTCTTGTCCCACAGCCAATGCGCGAGCCGGTGCGTCTCGACCGCATGGAAGCCTTTGAAATAGAGCACCGGCTCGATGAACCGGTTGGTGGCCGGGTCGCGGTCGTAGGTGGCGACGATATCGGCCCGGAACGCCTCGCCGATCGACGGCTGGTCACCGAGCGCGTCCGCATAGGCCTGGCGGATCAGTTCGCCGGAGACGTCCGGATGGTCGAGCCGCTCGGCGATGCGATGCACGACGACCGCTTCGAGGGTGTCATGGTGCAGGATCGACGAATAGATGAACGAGGCGATTTCCGGCTCCTGACGGGCGACCTCCTCCGCTTCGCGACGGATTCGCGTCCAGACCGGATCGACCTTGTCGAGCGCGCTCGCGGATCTCTTCTGCTGCTGGGCCATAATCGTCTCCCGGCGGGGGCCGAACGGAAACCGAACGGCACGACTTCAAGGTCTTCTAGCATAGATATGCCGGGGGCAAGACCCCCGCCATAGCGGCCGGCCAGGGGCCGCAGGCGCTTGCCTTTACGGTCGTTCGGAAAGAAACGCCAGCACGCCGTCCTTGAACGCCCGGTCGCCGACCGAAAGCATGTGATCCCGGCCGGGAATGTCGAGCGCCCGCGCACCGGGCACGAGCGCGGCAAGCGCTGCGGGCGAGCCGGCGATCGGGTCCTTGGTGCCGACCGCGACCAGCATCGGCACCGCGATGCGTCCCACCTCCTCGCGCGTCAGCATCTGGCGCGATCCGCGGATGCAGGCGGCGAGCGCCTTGCGGTCGGACTTGGTCTGGTCGGCGAAGGCGCGGAACATGCGGCCTTGCGGGTCGGAGATCGCGGCCGGGTCCGGCGCCTCGAGCGCGACAGCGATCGTTTCCGGCAAGCCGACGCCGTCGACAAGCTTGATGCCAAGCCCGCCGAGGATCGCCGAGCGGACCCGATCGGCATACGCGAGCGCCAGATAGGCGGTGATGCGCGCGCCCATCGAGTAGCCCATCACGTCGGCGCGCCCGAGGCCCAGATGATCGAGCAGCGCCCGCACGTCCTCGGCCATGATCGCCGTGTGATAGGCGGCCGGATCGTAGAGCTTGGTCGAAGCACCGTGGCCGCGATTGTCGAGCGCGATGACGCGGCGCCCGGCGCGCGTGAGCGTCGTGATCCACCCGGGGTTGACCCAGTTCACCTCCTTGGTGGAGGCGAAGCCGTGCACCAGCACGATGGGCTCGCCTTCCCCCTCGTCGAGGTAGGCGATCTCGACGGGGCCGTTCTCGAAGCTCGGCATGACCAGTCTATTCCACTCAGCGCATTTCCCGGCGCAGCGCGGCGTAACGTGCCCGCGCTGCAGACCCGGGAACCACGTCGCAGACACGGCGAGGTTTGTCGAGGGCGGACTCCGGATCAGCCCTGCGCCGTGCAATCAAGTGTGCGCAGATTGCGCAAACTTATCTGCGCGCGCCGCAGTGCATCCGGGGCAAGGAGCCGATGCTCGAACACAAACTCATGTCCCGGATGCAGCGCGGCGCGACGTGCCGCGCTGCAGATCCGGGGTCCAGAGGGAGTTTTGCTAGACGGCAACCGCCGCCAAGTGGGATTGCCGCAAGTGCGCCTGCAGCCTGGCGCGGCGCAGCTTGCGCCGGTCGAGATAGCGCTGGGTCATGCGCTCCGTCGTGCGCTTCACGGCGGCGCACAGCGCGATCAGGTTGGCCACCGCCCAGAACACCCAGGAGCCGAGGTCGAACAGGCCGGTCGTCAGCATGAGGGCGCCGCGGCCGAACAGCTTGACGATCGCACGCGTCTTGCCGCCCTTCGCGGCTGCAAGGCTCGCGAGGCGGGTGAGGTCGCGCGGATGCTCCGCCGCCTTTAGGCCGTCGAGCGCGGCCCGCGATCCGGCGCGCGCCTCGATGCGCCCGACGTCTCCGGCGAACCGCACGAGCTCCGTGGCCTTCTCGGCCCGCAGTGCACGCACGAGCGGGGCGCCGATGCGCTCGCTGCGGCGCGCGACCTTGAGGAGGCTCAGTCCGGCGCGGGCCGGCGCGGCGAGGCCGACGGTCGCGTAGGTGCCGGCCGTGATGGCGATTCCAACCCCGGCGAGCCCGAGCATCCACGGATCGGCCTTCTCGCCGCGGAGGGCATGCACGCCTTCGCGCACCGCGTCGCGCACGTCGCCGAAGACCGACAGGTCGCCCGCCGCGGTGCCGGCAAGGCTCGCGCCATCCTGCGGCACTCCGGTGACGAAGCCGCGAACGAAGCTCGTCGCCTTATGGCCGAGCGAGGCCGCCGCCTGTTCGGCGGCCTCGACGCGCAGTTTCACCGACGGATCGACATTGACGCCGCGATCGGCGGCGAGATCGAGAAAGCTGCGCGCGAGCTCCGGATCGTTCGCCGCGAGCGCCGCGTCGATTTCCCGGGTGGCCGTCGCCGCGTCGAAGCTCTTGGCGAGCCGCAGGTCCGCGAGCGTGGCGGGATCGTCGGCCGCCGCCATCAGCCGTGCGGCGTCGAGCCCGCGCGGCACGACCCACAGGGCCGCTCCGCCGAGCGCCACAACCAGCGCCAGCGACAACGCAATCCGGCCAGAACGCATGGAAATCCTTTCGGCCTCGCGCCCTAATTTAGGGCGCGATTGCGGCGAGATGGCGATGGAGCAGGCGTGCGGCGGCATGGCCCAGCCAGTCCAGTCGCCTCATCGCTTCGTGGATGGAGCGCGACCCTGCGCACGCTGACTCGTGCCCGGACGCGGCGCGGAGTACCGCGCTGCCCCCTGCCCGGCACACGGTGGCAGTCTCCACCGAGGACTGTCCAATCGAGCTGGTCTAGCCAGTCCGGGGCCCGGCCGTTATGGTGCGCGGCGAATCCCCATGATGGCGCGAGACAGAGCATGGCCGAGCACATCGTTCCGCATTTCCACAACGAGCCGGGCGTCCCGGTGATCGAGATCGGGGCGCGCGAATTCATGTGCATCGGGGCCAAGCCGCCGTTCGACCATCCTCATGTCTTCATCGACATGGGCGACGACCGCGAGGCGATCTGCCCCTACTGTTCGACGCTCTATCGCTTCGACCCGACGCTCGATCCGCATGCCGCGCGGCCGGCCGAATGCGCCCTGAAAGAGACGGCCGAAACCTGAGCGGCGTCGGCCGGAGGGGCCGGCGGTGCTCGCCTCGCGGACCGTCATCATCGCCGGGGCCGGCATCGGCGGGCTGACGGCCGCGCTGGCCCTTGCCGGACGCGGGTTTCGCGTCGTCCTCTTCGACCAGGCGCCCGAGCTCGAGGAGACCGGAGCCGGCATCCAGCTCTCGCCCAACGCGACGCGCATCCTTCTCGCCCTCGGGCTCGGACCGCGCCTGCAGCGCGCCGCCATTGCGCCCGAGGACATCCGCATCATGGCGGCGGGATCGGGTGACGAGATCACCCGCATTCCCCTTGGCGCGCCGGTCGAAAAACGGTTCGGCACGCCCTACTGGGTGATCCATCGCGGCGACCTGCAGGCGGCGCTGCTCGACGCGGTGCGCGCCAACCCGGACATCGAACTCACGCTCGACGCCAAGGTCGTCGAATTCGCCAGCCATGCGCATGGCGTGACGGTGCAGACCGCGAACAGGCGTGAAACACGCGACACCCACGGCCTCTGCCTGATCGGCGCCGACGGGCTCTGGTCGGTGGTGCGCGCGCGCTGCGGAGATCAGGCCCCGCCGCACCCGGCCGGGCGCTCCGCCTGGCGCGCCGTGGTGCCGGCCGAGGCGCTCGCGCCAGCCTTCCGTGCGCCGGCCGTGCATCTCTGGCTGCAGCGCAAGAGCCATCTCGTCCACTATCCGGTGAAAGCGGGCCGCGCGATCAACATCGTGGCGATCGCCGCCGACGCCTGGAACGAGCCCGGCTGGAGCGCTCCTGCGTCGACCGCCGATCTCCTCGCGCGTTTCACGCCCGCCGATTGGGCGGCGCCTGCCATCGAGGTGCTGCGGACGCCGGAGCGCTGGCTCAAATGGGCGCTGCACGACCGCCCGCCGCGCCGGATCTGGGGGCGCGGGCCGGTGACGCTGCTGGGTGACGCCGCGCATCCGATGCTGCCGTTCCTCGCCCAGGGGGCCGCCATGGCGATCGAGGATGCCGCCGTGCTCGCCGAATGCCTCGGCGGGACGCGCGACAACCCGGCTTCCGCTCTGCGCGCCTACGAGCAGAGGCGCCGCGGCCGCACCGCGCGGGTGCAGCGCGCGGCGAGCCGCAACGGCGACCTCTATCAATGGGGCGGCTGGGACGCCCAGGTGCGCAACTTCGCGCTCAAAATGCTGGGAGGCGAGCGCCTTCTGGGCCGCTATGATTGGATCTACGACTGGCGGGGAGCCGACCTCGCTCGCTAGAGCAGGATCCCGAAAAGTGGATACCGGTTTTCGGAAAAGATCATGCTCACATGAAACAGCTCGGGGGGAGTACCGATGTTCCCGACCACGATTGCCGGAAGCCTGCCGAAGCCTGCCTGGCTCGCCGAGCCGAACCGCCTGTGGGCGCCGTGGAAACTGTCGGGCGAGGAACTCGAGAGCGCGAAGCGCGATGCGACGCTCCTTGCGCTGAAGCTGCAGGAGGACGCCGGCATCGACGTCGTCACCGACGGCGAACAGTCGCGCCAGCATTTCGTGCACGGATTTCTCGAACGCGTCGACGGCATCGATTTCGAGCATAAGGTTGAAATGGGTATCCGCGCCGACCGCTACAAAGCGATGGTGCCGACGGTCACCAGCGAGCTCCGTCTCAAGGCGCGGGTGCACGCGGCGGAAGCGCGGCACGCCCGCGCGCACACGGCCCGCAAGCTCAAGTTCACCCTGCCCGGCCCGATGACGATCGTCGACACGATCGCCGATGCCCACTACGGCGACCGGGTGAAGATGGCGTTCGCCGTCGCGCGCCTGCTCAACGAGGAGGCGCGCGCGCTCGAAGCCGACGGCATCGACGTGATCCAATTCGACGAGCCGGCCTTCAACGTCTACATGGACGCCGTCGGAGAATGGGGCGTGGAGGCGCTCCATCACGCCATCGATGGGCTCGCCTGCACGACGGCGGTCCACATCTGCTACGGCTACGGCATCCAGGCGAACATCGACTGGAAAGGTTCGCTCGGCGGCGAATGGCGCCAATACGAGGCGATCTTCCCGGCGCTGGCGAGAAGCCGGATCGACCAGGTGTCGGTCGAATGCATCCACTCGCGCGTGCCGATGAGCCTTCTCAAGCTGCTCGACGGCAAGGACGTGCTCGCCGGCGCGATCGATGTTGCGACCGATACGGTCGAGACGCCCGAGGAGGTCGCGGCCGTGCTCGGCGAAGCCACCAAATACGTCGCGCCGGAGAAGATCGTCGCCTGCACCAATTGCGGCATGGCGCCGATGCGGCGCGATATCGCCGTTGCGAAGCTCGAAGCGCTCGGCAAGGGCGCGGCGCTGGCGCGCCGGAAATTCGGTTGACCGGCCGGGGCGAGCCGTATGACCCGGCTCAGGCCCCGCGCATCAATGCGTCGCGCAGGATCGGCGCCTGGCTGTGCTCGACGTCGCGCGTCGCGGTGACGAGCGTCGTCTTGCGGCCCTTGATGGCGAGGCGGAGCGCGCGCAGAGCTTCGCCGGCTTTCGCGAGCTCGGCCTGGTAGCGCCGGCGGAATTCGTCGTAACGCGCCACGTCATGCCCATACCAGCGGCGCAGCTCGGTCGACGGCGCGAGATCGCGCACCCAGGTGTCGACCTTCAGCTCCGATTTCGCGATTCCGCGCGGCCACAACCGGTCCACCAGCACGAGAACGCCGTCGTCGGGCCCGAGCGCATCGTAGGCGCGCTTGATGTTGATCGTGCCGCGCTTGGGCCCTGCTCGCGACGTAGTGTGTCCTCGCCCGCGCCTTGCGGCGGCCGGGGCCTTCTTCGATGTCGGACGCGACGGTTTCGCCTTCGCAGGCATCACACATCACCGGTTGGTACGCGACAGCACCTCGATCAGTTCGCTGATCTTACGCCGTTGTTCGTCCTCGTCACCTGAAACGATGGCGTGCTCGACGCAATGCGCCACGTGGTCACGCAGGATCTCCTGCTCGACACCGCGCAGCGCCGCACGCACGGCGGCGACCTGCGTGATCACGTCGATGCAGTAACGGTCCTCGTCGACCATGCGCGTCAAGCCGCGCACCTGTCCCTCGATCCGCTGCAGGCGCTTGCGCACGGACGTCTTGGCATCGGGTCTCATGCGGTTTATATACCCCCATAGGGTATCAGGATCAACCTGCCGCCCGCAGGAATTCGGCCATGTCCGAGCATTCGCACGCCCACCATCCCCCCGCAGATGCCGGCGAGGCCAAGAACAGCATCATCGATCCGGTCTGCGGCATGACGGTCGATCCGCACACGACGTCGCACCGGCACGCGCATGCGGGGCGCACGTATTACTTCTGCTCAGCCGGATGCCGGACGAAATTCGCCGCCGATCCGAAAAAGTATCTCGGCGAATCGGCTCCCGCCGCGCCGGTGCCCGAAGGCACGATCTACACCTGCCCGATGCATCCCCAGATCCGGCAGATCGGCCCCGGTACCTGCCCGATCTGCGGCATGGCGCTCGAGCCCGAGCTCGTTTCCACCGAGGCCCCTCCCAATCCTGAGCTCGTCGACATGACGCGCCGGTTCTGGATCGGACTCGCGCTCAGCGTGCCGGTCGTGGCGCTCGAAATGGGCGGGCACATCGTCGGCGCGCATGGCTGGGTCGACCGGACGATCTCCAACCTGGTGCAATTCGCGCTGGCGAGCCCGGTGGTGCTGTGGGCCGGCTGGCCGTTCTTCGTGCGCGGCTGGCAGTCGGTGCGCACGCGCCATCTCAACATGTTCACCCTGATCGCCATGGGCACCGGCGTCGCCTATGCGTACAGCGTCGTGGCGACCTTCGCGCCCGGCATCTTTCCCGACGCGTTCC
>CAYVBN010000036.1:0-1736 GCA_964449645.1 uncultured Hyphomicrobiales bacterium | reverse complement strand
AGGTCCGGCGTCAGCGGCTCGTAATCGATGAGGTAGCGCGGATGCGGGACCAGAACGTGCGAGGCATAGCCGCCGTCGCGCGCGATGCCGAGATGGCGTGCGTCGCCGCAGAGGTTCTCTTCGCCGCGCCGGCAGGCGGCGCATACGCCGCAGCCGATCCACGGATAGACCGCGATGCGCCGCCCCGGTTCGGCGCCCTCGGCCTGCGGACCGGCTCGCTCGACGCGTCCGGCAATCTCATGCCCGAGCGTGAAGGGCAGGGCGCGGCCGGCCGTCACGTCGAGCCGCTTGCCGCCGCCGAGATCGAAATAGCCGTCCTGCATGTGCAGGTCAGAGTGGCAAACGCCGCACCGGTCGATCCGCACCAGCACTTCGGTGCCGGTCGGCTCCGGGCAGTCAATGACCGTTTCGCACAGCGGCGCCGCATAAGCGACGAGGGATTGGCGGATGAGCTTCATGGGGATGATCCGAGGGCGTTCATCATGCCCGATTACGCTCGGATTCGGCCACAGTGCGGGCGAGGGCGACGAAACCGTCGATCGGGATGTCTTCGGCGCGGGCGGTGGGATCGAGACCGGCGGCGGCGAGCAGGGGCAGGGGATCGAGGCCGAGCGACTTGAGCGACTGGCGCAGCATCTTGCGCCGTTGTCCGAACGCGGCCTCGGTGACCCGTTCGAGCGTGCGGCGATCGCAGGGAAGCGGCGCGGCGCGCGGCATGAGACGTACGAGCGAGGAGGTCACCTTCGGCGGCGGCACGAAGGCGGACGGCGCGATGTCGAACAGGATGCGCGCCTCGGTGCGCCATCCGGCGAGCACGGCGAGCCGTCCGTAGCTCTTGTTCCCGGGCGCGGCGACGATGCGTTCGGCGACCTCGCGCTGGAACATCAGAACGAGGGAATCGTACCAGGGCGGCCATGGCTCGACGGACAGCCAGCGCACCAGCAGCGCGGTGGCGATGTTGTACGGCAGGTTGGCGACGATGCGCGCCGGACGCTCTCCGACATAGGGTTCGAGATCGACCTCCAGCGCGTCGCCTTCGACGATCTCGATCCGGCCGGGATAGCGCGTGGCGATCTCGGCGAGCGCGCCGAGTGCGCGCGCGTCGCGCTCGACCGCGATCACCCGACGGGCGCCGAGCGCGAGCAGCGCGCGCGTCAGTCCGCCGGGGCCCGGCCCGATCTCGATCACGGTCGCGTCCTCGAGCGGGGCGGCGGCGCGGGCGATGCGGGCGGTGAGGTTGAGATCGAGGAGGAAGTTCTGTCCGAGCGATTTGCGGGCCGAGAGGCCGTGGCGCCGGATGACCTCCCGCAGCGGCGGCAGGCCGTCGAGCGTGCTCATGGGGCAGGCGCGGCCGCCCGTGCGGGCGCGTGCACCGCGAGGCGCGCGGCCAGCCGCAACGCCGCGATGAGGCTCGACGGATCGGCGCGTCCGCTGCCGGCGATGTCGAACGCCGTTCCGTGGTCGGGCGACGTGCGCACCAGCGGCAACCCCAGCGTGACGTTCACCGCATGGTCGAAGGCGAGCGTCTTGATCGGGATCAGCGCCTGATCGTGATACATGCAGAGCGCCGCATCGTAGCTCGCCCGTGCGGCTTCGTGGAACATCGTGTCGGCCGGCAGCGGGCCGCGCGCCTCGATGCCTTCGGCCACCAATTGGCGGACGGCCGGACCGACGATCGTGTGATCCTCGGCGCCGAGCGCGCCTTGCTCCCCTGCATGCGGGTTGAGGCCCGCGAT
>CAYVBN010000035.1:0-17568 GCA_964449645.1 uncultured Hyphomicrobiales bacterium | reverse complement strand
GGGACGACTACGAGCGCTACAGTCTCAAGCTCACGGCGTCGAAGACCTCCGGAATGGGCCACATGGCGTTTCGCACCCGCTCGCCGCAGGCGCTCGAGCGCCGGGCGGCGGCGCTGAAGGGCTCGGGGTTCGACATCGGCTGGACCGAGGGAGACCTCGGGCACGGGCGCACCTTCGTGTGCCGCGATCCCGACGGTCACAAGGTCGAACTCTATTACGAGACGGAATGGTACAAGCCGCCGCGCGAGCTCGCGCCGGCGCTGAAGAACCAGGCTCAACGATTTCCCGCGCGCGGCGTGAACGTGCGCCGGCTCGATCACCTCAACTGTCTCGCCGTCGACATCAAGGCCAATCGAATCTTCTTCGAAAAGTATCTCGGCTTCCGCCTGACGGAGCAGATCGTGCTCAATGACGGAACCGAGGCCGGCATGTGGATGACGGCGACCAACAAGAGCTACGACTTCGCCTACACGCTTGACCACACCGGCACGCACGGGCGCTTCCATCACGTCACCTACGCGCTCGACAGCCGCGAGGATGTCCTGCGGGCCGCCGACATCTTTCTCGAGAACGGCGTGTTCATCGAGACCGGACCGCACAAGCACGCGGTCCAGCAGACGTTCTTTCTGTATGTCTATGAACCCGGCGGCAATCGCGTCGAGGTCGCCAATGCCGGAGCGCGATTGATCCTGGCCCCCGACTGGAAGCCGATCGTCTGGACCGAAGAGGAACGGAAGAAGGGCCAGGCGTGGGGGCTGAAAACAATCGAATCGTTTCACACCCACGGGACGCCGCCTGTCGAAATGCCGGCCGGCAAGCACTAGGCCGGCACACAGGCGCGCATTTGAAAATGCCCCCGGCCGACAGAGATCGATCAGACCCAGCAACTCGAGAGGGATGATTGTTCCGCGGCCGGAACTGTATTAAGGTTAAACAATATTTGATCCATGTAGGGATACCGTTCCGGCGTATATATTCTTTCAAAATCAGGGCGTTGGTTCTGGGGCCGGAATCGATTCGCGGGACGGTCCGGAGCCGAGGGTTCCGCGATGTTGAGTAGTTTCTCTGAGCGACCGGCGGCGAGCGCCGACAATTCGAGGCCACACATCGTGGTCATCGGCAATCACAAGGGTGGCAGCGGCAAGTCCACCCTGGCGATGCACATGATCATCGCCTTGCTCAAGGCCGGCCGGCGCGTCGCCTCCATCGATCTCGATTTCCAGCAGCGCACGCTCACCCGCTACATCGAGAACAGGCGGGAATGGGCGCAGCAGAACAATGTCGAGCTCGAGATTCCCAAGCACCGCTGCATCGAGACGCTGTACAGCGACGATGCCGACCGCAACGATTCCGCCCACGTGACCATTCTGACCGCCGCCCTCACGGCGCTGCAGAGCGACTTCGATTTCGTCATCATCGATACGCCGGGCGGCAGCGGCTATCTCAGCCGCATCGCGCACGCCATGGCGGACACGCTGGTCACGCCGGTCAACGACAGCTTCGTCGACCTCGACGTCCTCTTCAGCATGGGGCCGTCGTCCGAATTCCCGCCGGCGCGCGCGCGCTATGCGCAGACGGTGGCGATGGCGGCGGAAGCGCGGCGCACGCTCACGAAGGTGCACACCGACTGGATCGTCGTGCGCAACCGCATGTCGCCGCTTGCGACGCGCAGCGGCCGGCAGATCGCGCGCGCCCTCGAGCTGATGGCCGAGCAAGGCGGCTTCCGCACCGCGCCAGGGCTGCTCGAACGCGTCGTCTATCGCGAGTTCTTCCCGGTCGGGCTGACCGCATTCGATCCGCTGCAGGAGGCTCTGCTCGGGGTCAAGCCGAACATCTCGCATCTGATGGCCCGTCAGGAGGTGCGCGACCTCGTGGCGCGGATCGGATTGCTGGCGCCGAACGAACAGACGATCCAGCACGGCCCGACGGAAGCCGATGAGTCGAACGATCCGGATCTCGGGCACTCTCCATTCTCCGAGATCGCCGTCGCCCGCTAGCAGGTCAATGCGCCGGCGCGCACGTGAGCGCAACCGCACTTCTCTGCCCGTGCATGCACGACCTCGGTTGACGCGCACCAGCGGGCTTTTCATGATGGGCTGAAACTGCCGTCCGGCAGGCGCTCTCCGCGAAGGATCCAGCATGACCCGTCACAACCGGCCACGACTGTGCTTCATCGGATTTGGCGAGGCCGGCCAAGCCTTCGCCTCGGGCTTCCGGGAAGCGGGCGTCGAGCACATCGCCGCCTGGGACATCCTCTTCCCGCAGAGCGAAGGCCAACGCCTGAAGCAGGCGGGCGAAAAGCTCGGCATCCGGCTCGGCGAATCCGCCGCCGACGCGCTGCGCGGAGCGGACATCGTGATTTCGGCCGTCACGGCCGCCTCGAGCCTCGTGGCGGCGGAGTCGGTCAAGCCGCACCTGCGCGGAGAGCTGTTCTATCTCGACATCAATTCCGTCTCGCCCGGCCGCAAGCGCGAGACCGCGGCCTATCTGGGAGACGCCGCCCGCTACGTGGACGTCGCCGTGATGGCGCCGGTGCATCCGGCCCGGCATCAGACGCCGGTCCTGCTGGCCGGACCGAACGCCGAAACGGTCGAGCCGATCCTCGGCGATCTCGGCATGCGGCCGTCCCTCGCCGGCCCTGAGATCGGGGCCGCCGCCGCGATCAAGATGGTGCGCAGCGTCATGGTCAAAGGACTGGAGGCCCTGACGCTCGAGTGCTTCCTGGCGGCGGCGCGCGCGGGCGTCGAGGAGCGCGTGATCGCCTCGCTGTCGAAGAGCTATCCGGGCCTCGATTGGCCGGCGATGATCGAATACAACCTCGAACGCATGGCCAGCCACGGCACCCGCCGGGCCGCCGAAATGGAGGAAGTGGCCGACACGCTGCGGGAGCTGGGGGTCGAGCCGCTCATGGCCGGCGCCACCGTGGAGCGTCAGCGCGAGATGGGGCGCCTCGGCCAGCGCGCCGAGATCCGCGCGGCCATTGCGGAGGGCCGCGAGGCGCTGATGAACGCCATCAGCGCAGCAAAACGCGGCGTCGCGGAGCGCCAATAGACCCTCCTGTCCGGTTGCTTGCCCGGTTGCGGTGCGCCGTCTCGCGCGCCGAACACCTCGTACACACATCGGTGAACCCACCTTCGGGGCCCTGCCTTCGGGCCCGGGACGGTCTAGGATCGCGCCCGTCGAGGAGGTGATTCTCCGTGCTATTGATCGGGGTCATGCGGCGAAGCGCGCTGGTACTATACTGCCTGCTCGCCGTCCTGGTCGCCGCCCCGGCCGGCGCGGGCACGCCGCACGACCAGTCGCTATCGGCCGGCCCTCCTCCGGGCACGTCGCCCTCCGGCCCCCCGGCCGCTCCGACAGGCGCACCCGCTCCAGGCACGTCGTCGTCCACCACCCCGACGACTTCGGGCGCGGCCACCCGGTCGGCGCAGACGAATTGCCCTGCCCTCTACCGACCCGTCTGTGCGCGCCGCGGCGGCAAGAACCGCACCTACACGAACTCGTGCCACGCCGCGGCCAGCAAGGCGCTGGTGATCGCCCAGGGGCGCTGCCCCGACCGGTGCACGAAAATCTATCAGCCGACCTGCGCGGTCGACGATAACGGCCGTCGGCACACCTATTCGAGCATCTGCGAGGCCACGGTCGCGGGAGCGCGCTTCGTCCACGCCGGACGCTGCCGCGGACGCTGACCGGCTTTCTCGGAAGAACATTCTCAGAAGAAATAATCACGTCCGGCCGCCGGAAGATTTTCCGGCGAAGCGCGACCGGTTTGCCACAGAAAATTCGAGCAAACAAAAAGCCAGAGCACGTTCCGGCAAACCAGAACGTGCTCTCAGGCCGAACGCAGCAGTTCGAAAGAAGCGGGCGTCAGCCGCCGTGCCTATTTCCGCGGCGGGGTCTGGATAAGCTCCGCGAGCTGCTCCTTGGTGAGCGGCTTGTCGAGGAACTTGAGCTTGACCGCATCCCGCACGGCGCCGTCGAGATCGGCCATCTTGTCGGTCTGCAGCGCTTCCTTGGGATGGAACTGCCGGATCGAGTCCTTGATCAGATCTTCCGACAGCTTCATCTTCTTGGCGTACATCTCGATCGCCTTCGGATCCGAATACATCCAGTCGACCGATTCACGATAGGCCTGCATGAAGCGCAGGATCGCGTCCTTGCGGTCCTTCAACGCATTCAGGTTGACGATCAGGGCGCGCACGGTCTGGCCGCGCAGGGACGGAACATCGCTTCCGTGGGCGATGATGCGGATCTTTCCTTCCTTGAGCTCCTTCAGGCCGAACGGCGGCGCCGCCCAGCCGATGTCGATCTGACCCGACATGACCTGCGTGAGCGTGCCGGCCGGGCTTCCGGTGGCGGTCGGCTTGGCCTTGGTGCCGAGCTCGTCCTTGAATGCGACGACGATGTTGTTCGAGCTCGATCCGTTGGTCGAATAGGCGATGGTGTTGCTCTCGGTCGCATCCTTGAGGCTCTTGAGCGGCGAATCCGCCTTGACGTACCAGTAGAGGTCCCCGGTGCCGGTGAAGGCAGGCGCGAGGATGCGCACCGGAGCGCCCTTGGCGAAGGCCCGCATCGCGCCCGCGACCCCGACGCCGCCGCCGATGTCGGCGCTGCCGGAAATCACGGCCTGCAGCGTCTCACCTGCGCCGGCCGTGCCGACATTTTCGAGCACGAGGCCGTGCTTCTTGAAGATGCCGGCGTCCTGACCGAGGGTCGGCGCCTGGTTTTCCCAGTTGTTGATCTGGCCGATGGCGACCTTCAGGGTATCGTCGGCCAGCGCCGGCCCGGCAAACAAGCCGGCAGCCGCGGCCAACGCGAGCGTCGCCCGCAGAAAAGTTCCTCTCATCTGATCCTCCCTCGAAGCCGCCTTAGCGGAGTTCTTGGAATTGTTGCGAATTGTTGTGGGCTCGGAGCTTGCTGATCGACCCCGTTCCCGGCCGCCCTGAGCAAAGAAAGCCGAAACGACCAGGGCGATGCAAGGCCAATCCATCAGGGCCATCTCAGGACGGCCCTACGCTCAGGCGCGGGCGGCGAGCAGGAAATCTGCCAGAATCCCGGCCTGGGGCGCGAACATGTCCGCCCCGGTCACGATGACGCAACCCCGGCCGCGCGCGGCTTCGAGCAGCGGCGTCACGGGCGGCCGTGTCACCAGGTCGGCCACGAAGGCCTGCGGGTCGAGCCGGTCGGTCGCGACCGGCAGAGGATCGTCCTTCGACATCCCCATCGGAGAGGCGTTGACCACGAGATCGAAGCCCTGCGGATCGGCCGATTGCGCATGGACGCTCGCTCCCGTCCGGTGGGTCAGCCGCTCTGCCAGATCGTCCCGCCGCCCGGTATCGAGCTCGCAGATGCCGAGTTCGCTAACCCCAGCCTCGATCAGCGCGAGCGCAACGGCCGAGCCGGCCCCCCCGGCGCCGACCAGCAGGGCGCGCTTGCCGTCCGGCTCGAAGCCGGCCGCGCGCAGGGCAGCGACGAGCGCGATCCCGTCCGTCATGTCACCGCGCCAGCCGCCGTTGCGCTCGCGCCGCATGACGTTCACGGCGCCGAGGAAACGCGCGCGATCGGTGACCGCGTCGCAATGCCCGAAGGCGGAGAACTTGTGCGGGACGGTGATCACCATGCCGTCGATGTTGAGCGCCCGCTTCACCCCGCGCATGAAGGCGTCGAAGTCGGCGGCGGCCACATGCGCCGGAATGCAGATGGCGTTCTCGCCGCGTTCCTCGAAAACACGCGTGAGCCCGGTCGGGGATTTGACCTGCCCGATCGGGTCGCCCACACACAAATGCAAGCGGGTATCGCCGTCGAGAAAACTGTTCATCCACGTCCTTCCGCGATCAGGATCGAGACACTAGTCGTCGGCCAGGAGCCGCGGCAGCCAGACCGAAACAACCGCCGGCTTGCCGCGGCGGACCTGCTCGAGCCCGCGCTTGAGGGCCGGGCCGACATCGGCCGGATCGCGCACGTTTTCACCATAGGCTCCGGCCGCCTCGGCTTCCTTGGCGAAGTCGATCGGCGGATCGAAATAGCCACCCGGGAAACCCGACTTGGCCGCGAACCCGTCGCGAAAGAGCCCGGCGAGCCGGACCGTTCCGGTCGAGTAGCTTCGGTTGGTGTAGACCACGGCGAGGAACGGCGCGCCGTGATGGGCCGCCGCCCAGAGCGCCGGGGCCGGCGTGCCGAACATATAGAAGCCGTCGCCCGTCACGGCGACGATGTCGCGCTCGGGCGCGCCGATCTTGGCTCCGAGCGCCGCGCCCGGCGACCAGCCGCCGCTGCTTCCTGGATTGGAGAAATACGAGCCGGGCCGCGTGCAGCGCAGATAGAGCGGCAGACGGTTTCCCGGCATCGTGTCGTCGAACACGATGCAATTGTCGTCGATCACCTGGCCGACCTGATAGCTGAGCCACAGCGGATCGATCGGAGACTTGTTGGACTTGGCAACCGCCTCGCGTTCGGCCTCGGCGTAACGCTTGCGCGAGGCTTCCGCCAAGCGTCCGGCCCGTTCGGCGAAACGTGTCTTATTGTCGGCGCCCAGATGTGCGCGCGCGGTCGCCGCGATCGCCCGGATGGCGTTCAACGGGTCGGCGGTGACGCGCAGGTCGGCGGTGAATTCGTAAGTCGGAATGCGCCGGCGGATGGGGTCGAAGCCGATCGCCGCCACATAGGCGTCCCGCGGTGGCGAATTGCGTCCCGGCAGCCACGGCACGTCCGTGTCGAGCACCAGCACGACGTCCGCCTCCTTCAGGCTCGACGCGTCCTGGTAAAGCGGGTGGCGCATGGGAAACGACAGGTAGGCGAGCCGCGCGGAATCCACGACCGCGAGCGAGAGCAGCTCGCACAGATCGACCAGTTCCGGCACCGTCGCCGGATTGCGCCCCGACCCGGAGACGACCACGACCGGATGGCGGGCGGCGATCAGCCGTTCGGCGATCTCGCGCGCGGCATCGGCATCGATCGCCGGCGGGCGCGGGATTCCGAGCTGGTCGGCGGCCGGAAAGCTCCGGTCCCGCAGCGGGAGCAGCGTCAGCTCGCGCGGGAACGTCAGATAGGCCGGTCCGCACGGCTCGCTGCGGGCGACCTGCAGGGCACGGCTGACGATGAGGCCCGGATTGTCCTGATATTCCAGGCGGTGATCCCACTTCGTGTAGTTGCGGACGATCCCGCCCTGGTCGAAGTTCTCCTGCACCCACAGATGGCCGCCCTCGTCGCGCGCGCCCGGTATCGATCCCGAATAGGCGGTCGGCGGATAGCCGGCGGTGATCAGCACCGGAAGCGCGCTGTGCCAGGCCGTGTGCACGGCGCCGCCATAGTGCTGCGTTCCGACATCGACATGCGCGGCGGTGGCGGCGGGCCGGCCGGTGACGGCCGCGTAGCCGAGCGCCGCGTTCAGGCTCGCGTGCTCATGCGGCACGGTGATGAGCTTGGGAGCCTTGCGCCCCTGCGCCTGCGCCTTGGCGATCGCTTCTTGAAGGAAGGCGATTTCCGATCCGGAGGTGAAGAAGAGATGGTCGACGCCGCCCGCCGCCAGTGCGGCGATCACCGCATCGCCGCTCGTATCGCCGGGTGTTTCCAGCCATTGGCCGCTGGGCCTGTGCGACATGTTCCGATGTCCTCAGATGTTCGGGGCCGCACTTAAGACCATGATGGCACAGGAAACAACCACGCCCAGGTCGCTGTGATCACGGGGAGATGCCGCCGCCCAGCAAGGAGCCGGATGACGAAACGAATGCGAGACTGCTAGCGGCTTTCCGCCCCGCGCGTCGTGAAGCGGGCGTTTCCGAGCCCGGTCCCGATGGTGAGGACGCCCCAATGGCGGACGTTGCGCATCGCAGGCACTTCGCTCAGGCCCTGGACCACCGCGTCGTTGTGCATTAGCACGTGCGTGCGGTGCGCTCCGATCGTCGGGAGGCCGTCGGCAATCAGTTTCGGTAGATTGAAATGACTGCTCTCCCAGTCGCCCGGCAAGTTCTGCGCGCCGGCCTCGATGCTGCCGTCCTCGCAAATCCTGCCCGGGCAGCCGATCCCGACGAACGGCGCGAGCTTGATCTTTTCCTTTTCGGCGGCGGTGACCAGGCTGCGCAGCATCGAGAGCAGACGATCGACCGTCTTTCCCCGGCTCGGCTTTGCGTCGGCGTGACGCCATATGTCGGCTTTCCAGACCGCGGCTTTGGAGAAGTCGGCTGATTTCTTGAGATTGTGTTGAACGATCCCGCTCCGAATATTCGTTCCACCGATGTCGACCGCCAGAATGGCTTCGAAGCCCTCCAGGATCCACGGCGGAACGAGGTGGACGGCCCCGATCAGCCCCGCCTCGTCCGGGTGATGCGAGATCGGATCGAGCCCGATCTTGACGTCGCCGGTCGTGAGAATCATTTCCGTGCGCAAGATCGCCAGCTCGCCGACGCGATGCTCTCGCAGGCCGCCGCCGATCACGATGCGTTCCGTATCCTGCCACGCCTTGAGTTTCAGAAAACGGCGGATGACACCGGCGAGATCCTGCGCGAACTCTTCGACCGCACTCTGGACGACGGTGGCGGCCCGCGGATCACCCTCCGCCAGGATCTTGCCGAGCTTCTTGCGGCTGAGACGCTCGGTTGATTCCTTGCCGAGCGGATCGGGCCCGAGTTCGCGGAATGCCTTGCGCGCTTCATCGAGCGCTTCCTGGAACGCACTCCGACTGGCGCGGTCTCCGACAAAGCCGTCCTCATCGCGGATCTCGGCGTTGTAGCTGTCGACGACCACCGCCGGCAGATCCGGCGCCCCGTGAACGCCTATGGCGTGTGTCTCCTCCGGCTTCCCCATTGCGGTCCTGTCGTTTGTTCTCGGTGGTGCCTTACCTTTTCGGGGCCGGGGTTTCTGTCCGATCAACGCTGGTCGACTTCATTGGCGCCGCCGCCGGGCTTGAAGTAGGTCAGCGGATCGTGCGGCCATTGCGGCTCGAGGCCTTGCGAATTCCGGATCGCCGCCCGAATCCAGGCGCGATCGATCCAGTACTTGAGATGGCTGGCGTAGCGCGCGATGTCCTGCCGCGCCTGTTCGGGCAGTTGGCCGATGACGAAATCGCCGACATCGAACTGATCGTCCGGCAGGCCATCCTCCGCGGCGCCCATGCGGCGTGCCTCTTTTCCGCCCGCGGGCGATTGTGCACCGGCCGCCTCCTCCATCACGCTTCTGTACTCCTCGGCAAAAATCTCCCGCAGCCTGAACGGCTCCTCCCGGAACAGATCCGGCATGGCCCTTCCGAGTTCCGGACTCATGCGCCTCCTTTCCGCAGACCGTCGGGTCGAACCTCTCCGCACGCACGGAACAACGGCCCATCGACAGCGCTTGTTCCAGACCGGCTGCGGGAACGTTGCGCCGCCGAACTGAATTGAATTGCATGTCGTGCGGGGTCGGCGGAGATTCAATCGGAGAGCATCGCGTGGATGCAGACGGGCGTGATCCGGAGGCGATCAGCGCAGATCGCTGGATGCGGGCAATGCGGCGCGGCGATTTCGAACGCGCCTGGGAGATCGGCGACGAGATTCTCGAGCGGCGGGCGCGATCGCCCACGCCGTGCTGGGACCAGCCGCGTCACCTGCAGTTCGTCTGGAATGGAACCCCGCTTGCCGGCAAGCGGGTGCTCGTGCGCTGCTATCACGGTCTCGGCGACACCATACAGTTCATTCGTTTTGCGTCCGAGGTGCGAAGAACCGCACGCGAGGTCGTGGTGTGGGCGCAGCCGGAGCTCGTCGGGCTGATCGCCAGTGTGCCGGGTGTCGACCGTGTACTGCCCCTGCACGATGGGACACCGGACGTTGAATACGACGTCGATATCGAGGTCATGGAGCTGCCCCACGCGCTACGGACCCCCCTCTCCACGCTGCAAGGGCATGTTCCGTATCTGTTTCCACAGGCCCGTGCGCACGGCTTCAACATAGAAGAAGAAGCACGAGGAGAACCGGGACCAAAAGAAGAAGAGGAAGATGAAGTTCGCCTTCGTGTCGGCCTGGTCTGGCGTTCAGGAAACTGGGACGTGGACCGTTCGGTACCGGTCGAGGCGCTCGCCGCGCTCCACGAGATCGAAGATGTCCAATTCGTCTCGCTTCAACGTGGAGACGGGCAGGTCGATGCGGCCCGGCTTGGAATTGCGGACATCGGCTCGGACGACATCGAGGAAACCGCGGCCACGATCCAGTCTCTCGACCTCGTGATCACCGTCGACACGATGATGGCGCACCTCGCCGGAGCAGTTGGCGTACCGGTTTGGACCTTGTTGAAGAAGGAGTGCGACTGGCGCTGGATGGAAAACCGTTCCGATTCGCCTTGGTATCCCTCCATGCGATTGTTTCGACAGCATCGTCCGGGCGATTGGATCGCGGCCCTCGCCGACGTGCGCGCCGCATTGAAAGACTTGATCGACCGGAGCAGCGCATCTGCATTCGCGCAAACACCGCGCAGGCAGCCCAGTAATGGAACAAACCTTTCGCTCTGGCGTTCGGATTGGAGATGATCAGTTGTCTCGGTTAGGACCGCGCGCCCGCACCGAGGCGGACGGAAATCACATCAGGAACCAAGATGGAAGCGGCCGTTCTCCCCTCGCGCAAGGTTCGAGTCGGGATCGTCGGCGTCGGGAATTGCGCATCGTCGCTGATCCAGGGTCTAACATATTACCGCGACGCCGATGCCAACGAGCCGGTTCCCGGCTTGATGAATTCCGATATCGGCGGCTACCACGTCAACGACATTGAGATCGCGAGCGCATTCGACGTCAGTGCCGCCAAGGTTGGGCACGAGCTGAGCGAAGCGGTCTTTGCCGAGCCAAACAACACCCACCGGTTCGCCGACGTTCCCGCACATGGCGTGATCGTGGAGCGCGGGCGCACGCTCGACGGACTCGGTCGTTATCTGCGTGACGACATCGAGGAATCCAGCGAGCCTGAAGCGAACGTCAGCGAAGTCCTGGGTCGCACCCGCACCGACGTCGTCGTGTCCTATCTGCCGGTCGGCGCACAACGCGCAACCGAATGGTACGCCGAGCGCGCGCTCGAGAGCGGCTGCGCCTTCGTCAACTGCATTCCGGTTTTCATCGCGTCGAACCCGACGTGGCGCAAGCGGTTCGAGGAGCGCGGGCTTCCGCTCATCGGCGATGACGTGAAGAGCCAGGTGGGCGCCACCATCGTGCACCGGGTGCTGGCGAATCTGTTCCGTGAACGGGGGGTGCGAGTCGATCGCACCTATCAGCTCAATTTCGGCGGGAACTCCGACTTCAAGAACATGCTGGAACGCGACCGGCTCGAATCGAAAAAGATCTCGAAGACCCAATCGGTCGTAAGCCAGCTCGATATTCCCCTGTCGCCCGACAACATCCACGTGGGTCCGAGCGACCACGTCCCGTGGCTCACCGATCGCAAATGGGCCTATATCCGCATGGAGGGCACGACCTTCGGCGGCGTGCCGCTCAACCTGGAACTCAAGCTGGAGGTCTGGGACTCGCCGAACTCGGCCGGGGTCGTCATCGACGCGATCCGCTGCGCCAAGCTCGCGCTCGACCGGAACATCGGCGGCGCGCTCATCGGCCCATCGAGCTATTTCATGAAGTCGCCTCCGCAACAGTTCACCGACCATCAGGCACGTGAACGGACGATCGAATTCATCAATGACGGCAAATAATGCGGGGTGGCGTCGTGGCGACCAGACTTTTTCTCGTGCGGCACGCCGTCCACGCCCGCCTCGATCATATCCTCGTCGGCCGGGCGCCGGGTGTTCCGCTCAGCGACATCGGACGCGAACAGGCCCGATGCGTGGCCGAACACCTCGTGCGCGAAGGCGTAACCGCCGTTCAATCGAGCCCCCGTGAGCGGGCCCGCGAGACGGCCGAGATCATCGCCGATCGCGTGGGCGTTGCGGTGCAGATCGTGCCGGAGATCGACGAGGTCGACGTTGGCGAGTGGACCGGACGGCCGTTCGCGGAACTCGATGCGGATTCGCGTTGGCAGCGCTGGAACAACGTACGGGACAGCGCATGCTCGCCCGGAGGCGAAAGTATGGCGGAGGTCGAACGCCGCGTGATGGGTCATCTTGAACGGCTGTCTTCCCTCGATTCAACCGAACGCATCGTCCTCGTCAGCCATGCCGAGGTCATCCGCACCGCGGTTCTGCGTTGCCTCGGCCTTCCCTTCCGGGCGTTTCACCGGATCGAGATCGGCCCCGCAACGATCAGCACGTTCGTGCTCGGGGCGTTGGGGCCCGAGGTCCTCGCATTCAACCAGGCGGTCTGCGAATGAAGATCGTGATTTTCGGGCTCACCATCAGTTCGTCGTGGGGCAACGGACACGCGACGCTTTGGCGGGGGCTGTGCCGCGCGCTCGCACGGCAAAAGCATCGCGTCGTGTTCTTCGAATACGATGCGCCCTACTACGCCGCGGCGCGCGACCTGATCGAGATCCCGAACGGCCGGCTCGTCCTCTATCCTGACTGGCAGACCGCGCGGGACGAGGCTGAACGCGAATTGGCCGACGCGGACGTCGCCATCGTCACCTCGTATTGTCCCGACGGAATCGCCGCGACGGACCTCGTGCTCGGCGCCGCACGGCCGCTCAGCGTCTTCTACGATCTCGACACGCCGGTCACGCTCTCGCGGCTCGGCCGCGGGGAGAGCCTGTCCTATCTCGGGCCGGTGGGGCTCGGACCTTTCGACCTCGTGCTCAGCTACACGGGCGGAGCCGCACTCG
The DNA here is from genome assembly GCA_964449645.1 of uncultured Hyphomicrobiales bacterium. Lineage (GTDB taxonomy): Bacteria > Pseudomonadota > Alphaproteobacteria > Rhizobiales > Xanthobacteraceae > CAYVBN01. The sequence goes on along the minus strand of CAYVBN010000035.1, from coordinate 4,855 downwards.
ACGCCTTGCGCGACCGGCTTGGTGCGCGCCGCGTCGCGCCGCTCTACGGCCACGTCGATCCGGACGTCCATCGCCCCGTCGAGCCGGTCGGAACCTATGTGGGCGATCTTTCCTATCTCGGAACCTATGCAGCGGATCGGCAATCTGCGCTCGAAACGCTCCTGGTCGAGCCCGCCCGGCAACGGCCCGACCAGCGCTTCGTGATCGGCGGCGCGCAGTATCCGCACGACTTCCCGTGGTGCACCAACATCTTCTTCGTGCGCCATCTGCCTCCGACCGAGCATCCGGCCTTCTTTTCCTCCTCGAAACTGACCCTCAATGTCACCCGGCGCGCGATGGCAGAGATGGGCTGGTGTCCATCGGGCCGCCTGTTCGAAGCGGCCGCGTGCGGAGCCGCCGTCATTTCCGACCGATGGGCTGGACTGGAGCAATTCTTCCAGCCCGGCAGCGAAATCCTGGTCGCCGAGACGTCCGATGACGTGGTGCGGGCGCTCGACTGCGACGAAGCGGAAATTCGCCGCCTCGCCCGGCGCGCGCGCGAACGAACGCTGTGCGAACACACGTCCGAACGACGGGCAGAGGAGCTGCTGCGCGCCTTCGACGACGCGCGTGGCCGTGTCGCGCCCGATCAGCTCGAATCCGTGGAGGCATGATGACGTGGGGAATCCTGCCCGCCGCGGGCCGGGGCAGCCGAATTCAGCCGCTCGCCTTTTCCAAGGAGCTGTTGCCGGTCGGCAGCCGCACCGATCACGGCACCGAGCGTCCGTGCGCCGTCAGCGAATATCTGGTCGAGCGCATGATCCGCGGCGGGGCGGAGAAAATCTGCTTCGTGATTTCGCCCGGGAAGTCCGACATCATGGAATATTACGGCGCGGGCTACGGTCCCGCCTCGATCGCCTATGTGGTTCAGCCGCAGCCCGCCGGGTTGTGCGACGCGATCTTCCGCGCCGCGCCGCTGATCGGCGATGACGAGCCCGTCATCGTCGGTCTGCCCGACACCGTCTGGTTCCCGGCCGACGCGCTCGCGCAGATGCCGGACGACATCCACTCGTTTCTTCTGTTCCCGGTGACGCATCCGGAATTCTTCGACGCCGTCGTGCTCGACCAGGACGGGCGTGTCACGGAGATCCAGGTCAAGCGCCTCGGCGCATCGTCCAACTGGATCTGGGGTGCGTTCAAGATGCCCGGTCGCGTCTTCCACGCGCTGCGGGAGCTGTGGCGCACGCCCGAACGGAACGACGAATACATCGGCACGCTGGTCAATGCCTATCTGGCCGCGGGCGGCGACGCCATCGGGGTGAAAGCCGGTGAGTCCTACGTCGACGTCGGAACGCTGCACGGATATCGCGAGGCGATTGGGCTTTTGAGCGAGCCACATCGGCAGCGGCCGGATGGCGACGACGCACAATTGCGCAACGACGAGCCGGCCGCGCCGCATGTCGCAGCCTTGGCGGCTTTCGCAGAAAGGGCGGTGCCGTGAGCGCGCGCGACTGGCCCCAGGACAAGATCCGCGCCGCCGTCGACGCGCTCGGCCCGTGGTTTCACAACCTTCATCTCGGCGGCGTCGAGACCGCGCCCACGCATTTCCTCGGCGACTATCCGGCCGTCAAATGGCGCCGCTTCTCCAGCGCCATCCCGGCCGATCTTCGTGGCCGTTCGGTCCTCGATATCGGGTGCAATGCCGGTTTCTATTCGATCGAGATGAAACGGCGCGGGGCATCGCGCGTCCTCGGAATCGATTTCGACGAAGAGTACCTCGCGCAGGCCCGCTTCGCCGCCGAGGTCAGCGGCTTCGACATCGAGTTCCGAAGATTGTCGGTTTACGACGTCGGTGCGCTCGGCGAGCGGTTCGACATCGTGCTGTTCATGGGCGTGCTCTACCACTTGCGCCATCCGCTCCTCGCGCTCGATCTCATCCACGAGCACGTGACGCGCGATCTGCTCATTTTCCAATCGATGCAGCGCGGCAGCGCGAAGAGCGAGACGATCGCCGAGAACTACGATTTCTGGGAAACCGAGCAGTTCGATCGGCCGAGCTATCCCAAGCTGCATTTCGTGGAGCACTGCTACGCCGGCGATCCGACGAATTGGTGGATTCCCAACCGCGCCTGCGTCGAAGCGATGCTGCGCAGCGCCGGTTTCACCATAGCGGGCCATCCGGAAGATGAAGTCTACATCTGCCGCCGCGTCGAGAAACCGAACGGATCGGTGCCGGTTCGCCCCGATGGGGAGGCGTCATGCTCGAAGCGGCAATGATCTGGAACGAACCCAACAACAAGTCGCATTGGGATCCCGAAATCGACCCCGACTGGAAGCTGTTCGCCGACATGGCCATCGCGGCCGGACAGGCGATCGCAGAGGCGAAGCCCGGACTGCCGCGTGTGCTCGGCGGAATTTCGCCGATCGATCCGCTCTTCATCGACAACATGGCCTCGCGCGGCGTCCTCGATCATGTCGACGTCGTCGCCGTGCATGGATTCCCTCTCGATTGGAATCTCTGGCAGATCCACGAATGGCCGGCGAAGCTCGACGAGATCCGCGCCGTCACCGATCTGCCGATCTGGGTCTCGGAAGTCGGCGTCTCCACCTTCGGGGCGGAGGAGGTCCAAGCCTGGGGCCTGGAGCGGACCGCCGAGCTGCTCGTCGGCCGAACGCCGCGCATTCACTGGTACAGCCTCTACGACCTGCCGCGCGCCTGGCCGGCGACGACACGGCACCGCGAAGCCGAAGGCTCATCCTACTATCGTCATTTCTACATGGGCCTTCTTCGCGAGGACGGAACCCCGAAGGTCGCGTTCGACACCTTCGCGCGCTTCACGCCCGAGATCGGCATCTGTCAGTGGTTCCATTTCGAGGACCCGCGCCTCGACGACGCCGTCGCCTGGATGAAGCGGCTCGGCGTCGCCCATCTGAGGACGGGACTCTCCTGGGCCGACAGCTTCCGCCCGAACGCGCTCGCCTGGTTCGACCGGCAGATGGAGGCGCTTGCCGACTTCGACGTCACCGTGACCTTCTGCTTCACGCCCGAGCATCGCGGGATCATGCCGCATCATACGAGCGCGCCGATGGTGCCGGAGGAGTTCGCGGAATTCTGCGCCGCCATGATCCGCCGCTACGGAGCAAGCGCCGCATCGACGGCTGCCGGCGCCGCGCGCCGGCCGGCCGCCTGAGGAAAGGCTATGCACCCCTCTCCCCCGATTCCCGAAGCCGTCAACGCCTTCGCGCGCAGGCTGTCGGGAGCCGGGTCGGAGACCGAGGGCGAGGACATGCTTGTGGCCGTCGCCCATCCCGACGACGAGACGATCGGCATCGGCGGACAGCTGCCGCGGCTCGGCAACGCGACCATCGTCCATGTCACGGACGGCGCGCCGCGCGACATGGCGGATGCGCGCGAGCACGGCTTCGCCACATGGCAGGACTACGCCGAGGCCCGCCGCCTCGAGCTCGGCCGCGCGATGGAGGAGGCAGGCTTCCCCGGCGAAAGACTGCTCGCGCTCGGCATTCCCGACAAGGAGGCCGCGCACGCGCTCGTCCCCCTCGCCTGCGAGATGCAACGCCTCCTCTCGGCGCCGGAACTGCGTTTCGTGTGCACCCATCCCTATGAGGGCGGCCATCCCGACCACGACGCGACGGCTTTCGCGGTCCATGCCGCCTGCGCGCTCATCCGCCGCGAAGGCGGGCAGCCGCCCGAGATCATCGAGATGGCGTTCTACCATGCCGGCCCGCACGGGCCGGTGTGCCAGCATTTCCCGCCTGATCCGGCAATCCCGATCATAGAGGTCGATCTCGACGGCGATCCCGTCTCGCTCAAGCGCCGCATGCTTGCCTGCCACGTGTCGCAACGCCGCACCCTTGCCGCCTTCACTTCGCCGGTCGAGCGCTTCCGCGTGGCCCCGGCCTACGACTTTCTCGCCCTGCCGAACGGTGGCCGGCTGCATTATGAGACGCTGCCGCTCGGCCTTGCCGGCGACGAATGGCTGCGTCTCGCCCGCGAAGCGGCAGAAGAGCTGGAGCTCGCATGAGCCTCACCGTGCTCAACGTCGCCTACCCGCTTGCGCCGGTCGGGCCGGATGCGGTCGGCGGGGCTGAGCAGGTGCTGACGGCGCTCGATGCGGCGCTCGCCGCGGCCGGCCACCATTCGATCGTCCTCGCCTGCGAGGGGTCGAGGAGCGCGGGCACGCTGCTTGCGGTACCGGCCGAGAGCGGAGCGCTCGACGAGGCGGCGAAACGGCGCGCCCAGGCCCGCCACCGCGCGGCGATCGCCGAGGCGCGGCGGCGCTGGCCGGTCGATCTGGTGCATCTGCACGGGATCGATTTCGACGCCTACCTGCCGGGGGACGGCCCGACGCTGGTGACGCTGCATCTTCCGCTCGACTGGTATCCGGCCGAGACGCTTCGCCCCGCCCGTCCCGACCTTTGGCTGCATCCCGTCTCGGCGGCGCAGCGGCGCCGCGCCCCCGCCGGCGTCCGGCTTCATCCGCCGATCCCGAACGGGGTGGACATAGACGCGCTCCGCCGCCCCTGCACGAGGCGTGATTTCGCGCTCGTGCTGAGCCGCATCTGTCCGGAAAAGGGTGTGCATCTCGCGCTCGACGCCGCGAGGATGGCCAAAATGCCGCTCCTCGTCGGCGGTCAGGTCTACCGTTACGCGGCGCATGAGCGCTATTTCGAGGACGAGGTCATCCCGCGCCTTGACCGCCGCCGGCGTTTTCTCGGGCCGCTCGGTCTCGCCCGCAAGCGCCGTTTCCTGAACGCGGCGCGCTGCCTCGTCGTGCCCAGCCTCGCTGCCGAGACGAGCTCGCTCGTCGCCATGGAGGCGCTCGCCTGCGGCACGCCCGTTGTCGCCTTCCCGAAC
>CAYVBN010000034.1:0-20911 GCA_964449645.1 uncultured Hyphomicrobiales bacterium | reverse complement strand
GCCGCCCGCACGGCTTCACGGAGGCAACCGAAATCCACAACACGTCGGGCGTCGTCGTCGTCGGTCCCCTGCCCGCTCCGTTCGAGCTTGCGACCACCTACACGGCCGCGCTGTGCAGCCGCTCGCAATCGGCCGACGCGGCGCGTCAGTTCATCTCGCTGCTCACGGACGATGGAACACGCGAGATACGCGCCCGGATGGGATTTGGTTCGTCGAATCAAAAATAGGTGGGCGCGCGTGCTGTGAATGACTGACGCGCCGCCCCCTTACCTCGCCCCGTTGGGGAGAGGTGAACAGCGTGCGTGAAAGGCTCTTCAGCCGACAAATACTTTCAGGACCTCACCGCCGCAGCATTGCGACCTTGTCCTGGAGCCGGACGTCGAACCGGCTGACGTTCACGACCACGCGATCGTGCGTGCCTCCGCCGATCGTCTCCTTCTCGTCGCGCGCCTCGACGCGGAAATGCAGCTTGCGGCCCTCGACACCGACGAGCTCCGCCGTCGCTTCGACCCGCATGCCAACCGGCGTCGCCGCGTGGTGGCTCACGTCGAGGCGGATGCCGAGGCTCTGATGGCCTTCCGGCAGCATGGATTCAACCGCCGCCAAGGCCGCCGCCTCCATGAGATTGATCATCACGGGCGTCGCCAGCACGTGAACGCGCCCGCTGCCGACGCGCGGCGCGGTATGCGCCTCGGCGACCACCAGTTCGGCGCTGCCGCGCTGGCCGATACGTAGCCGGGAGAGATCCACCATAAGCTCCTGCGCGTCGTTGATTCGCCGCGGCATCCTACGCAGAAGAGCCCTTTCTGTCGCGGAGTTCGCCGAACTTGCCAAGCTCCAACCGCCCCCAGGCCGGCATTGCATGACGGGAGGACTTTCGCCATTGTCCCGGCGGCAGCGGGCAAGCCTTTCTTCCAGGCGCCGTTACAGCCGCTCACGCGAGGATACGCCGTGAAGCTCTATTCCTATTTCCGCTCGTCGGCCGCCTATCGGGTGCGGATCGCGCTTAACCTCAAGGGCCTTCCCTACGAGATCGTGCCGGTTCATCTGACCAAGGACGGCGGCCGGCAGAAGAGCGCGGAATACCGCGCGGTCAATCCACAGATGCGCGTGCCGGCGCTCGCGCTCTCGAGCGGAGACGTGCTGCTCCAGTCGCTGGCCATCATCGAATATCTCGACGAAGTCCACCCCGAGCCGCCGCTCCTGCCGGCCGACGCGCTCGACCGGGCGCACGTACGCGCGCTCGCACAGATCATCGCCTGCGACATTCACCCGATCAACAATATCGGGCCGTTGAACTACCTCAAGAACGAGCTCGCGCACGATCAGGACGCGATCAACGCCTGGTATCATCACTGGGTGATCGCCGGCTTCGAGGCGCTGGAATCGTTGATGCGTCCGGGTCCCTACGCCTTCGGAACGCACGTGACGCTCGCGGACATCTGCCTCGTCCCGCAGGTGTTCAACGCGCGCCGTTTCAAGATCCCGCTCGAGCGGTTCCCCGGGATCCTCGCGGCCGACGCGGCGTGCCGCAAGCTGCCGGCCTTCGAGAAGGCGGCTCCCGAGAACCAGCCGGACGCCGAATGACTCCCGGGCCTGCGTCCTTTCGTTGTCATCCGCGACGCGGCGCGACACCGGCGTGACCAGGTCCCGATCCCGTCTCGGCACCGTCATGCTGTGGATGACGGGCGCGCTGCTGTCGTTCTCGGCGATGGCCGTGTCCATTCGCGAACTCTCGCGCACGCTGAGCGTGTTCGAGATGCTCACGATCCGCAGCGCCGCCGGGCTTGCGATCCTGCTCGCCGTCGTCGCCGTGCGGCCGGACCTGCGGGCAGGCCTGCGCACCCACAAATTCGCCCTGCATCTGGTGCGCAACGCCATCCACTATGCCGCCCAATACGCCTGGGCGACGGCCATCACGTTGCTGCCGCTCGCGACGGTGTTCGCACTCGAATTCACCGCGCCGGCTTGGGGCGCATTGCTCGCGGCACTTTTCCTCGCCGAGCGCCTGACGCCGAGCCGGATCGGCGCGGTCGTGCTCGGATTCCTCGGCGTCCTGATCATCGTCCGTCCCGGCATCGCGAGCTTTCATCCTGCCGCGCTCGCCGTGCTCGCGGCGGCGGTCGGATATGCGGCCGCGAGCGTGGCGACGAAGAAGCTCACCGCCACCGACAGCACGTTCACGATCGTCTTCTGGATGAATCTCCTGCAGCTCCCGATGTCGCTCGCCGGGGCCGATCCGGCGTTCGTGACGCGGCTCGGGCTGCCGCAACTCCTGCCGATTCTCGCCCTCGCGGTCTCCGGCCTCTCGGCGCACTACTGCCTGACGAATGCGTTCCGGGCGGGCGACGCCAGCACGGTCATGCCGTTCGACTTCCTGCGCATCCCCTTGATCGCGCTGATCGGACGCTGGCTCTATGGCGAACCGCTCGAACTCGCGGTCTTCGCCGGCGCGGCGCTCATCATTTCCGGAATCTCATGGAATCTGCATGCTGAAACGCGCCAGGCGCCTGTCCGGCCTCCCGGCGGAGTGGGAAAAAGCCCATGGTAATATTGGGAAAAATCACATTTTGGTCGCCATTCCAGCGCTTGATCTGCATAATGGAAAACAGGGACGACGCACGGGGTCGGGCGACAATCAGATGAGTTCCACGTCGTATCGAACCCTCGGCTGCGCCCTGCTGGCGCTGCTCGCAGGATCGACCCTGGCGCTCGCGCAGGGCGTCTACGTGCCGCCGCAGAACGCTCCGCCCCCGCCCGGCCAGACGCAGGTGCAGAATCCGGTCTGCGCGCGGCTCGAAGGCCAATTGGCCGCCTTCGACCGGGGAATGATCGATCCGGCCCGCGCCGACCAGATCCACCGCTACGAGGATGCGGTCAACAAGCAGCAATCGGAGCTCGACCGCCTCGTTGCGCAATCGCGCCGAACCGGCTGCGAAGGATCGGGCTTCTTCGCGCTGTTCAGCGGTCAGCCGCCGCAGTGCGGGCGCATCAACAACCAGATCCAGGAAATGCGGTCGAATCTCGACCGCATGATGAGCGACCTTCAGCGGCTGCAGAGCAACGGCCCCGACCGGGAGGGACAGCGCCAGTCCATCATCGTGGCGCTCGCGCAGAACAATTGCGGCCCGCAATATCGGGCGGCGGTCAACGCGCAGCCGCGCGGCCTGTTCGGAGCGCTGTTCGGCGGCTCGTCGGGACCGATCATGACGCCGGAGACGATGCCGGACAGCCAGTCGTCGACCTACCGCACCTTGTGCGTGCGCACCTGCGACGGCTTCTACTTCCCGATCTCGTTCGCGACGACGCCGGCGCGCTTCCACGACGACGAGCAGGCGTGCCAGCGCATGTGCCCGGCGGCCGAAGTGTCGCTCTACACCTATCGCAATCCGGGCGAAGACGTCAGCCAGGCCGTGTCGCTCGACGGCCGACCTTACACCCAGCTGCCGAATGCTTTCCGCTATCGGCAGCAGTTCGATGCCGCCTGCAGTTGCCGCCGCGCCGGCCAAAGCTGGGCCGACGCGCTCGGCGGAGCGCGCGACAACACGATCGAGCGGGGCGACATCATCGTTACCGACCAGCGCTCCAAGGCGCTGTCGCAGCCGAAGGGCGCGCCGGCGCAGAGCACCGCCGCGTCGCCGGCTTCGTCGTCGAGCACTCCGGCCGCGGCAAATGCGAACGGCAACACCGGTGACGCGTCCGCCGCGCCCGGCAAACGGTCGGTGCGGACCGTCGGACCGCCATTCCTTCCGGTGCGGTGAGGCTCCCGCCAATTGGATTAGCGCGATAGGTCCCGGTTCAGCGGCGCGCCACTACATGCCGCGCCGCCCCGGGACACGAGCCAGAATTTGTCTCACATTCGTGTCCGGGACGCAGCACGGTGCGAAGTACCGCGCTGCAGATCCGGGACCCAAAACCATCAAGCGTCATGCGCGGGGGGACTTTACGCCTCCCGCCGCTCGAGCCGGCACAGCGCGCGCTCGCGTCCGATCAATGGCAACAACGCCTTGAGCTCGGGCCCGTGCTCGCATCCGGTGAGGGCGAGACGCAGCGGGCGATAGAGTGATTTGCCCTTGCGGCCGGTTGCGGCTTTCACCGCCTCGGTCCACTGCGTCCAGGTGCCGTCGTTCCAGGGCTCGGACGGAAGGTGTGCCGCCGCCTCGTCCATCATGGTCCGGTCGTCCTCGGCGATGAGCGGCGTCACCGGTCCGGTGACGACGCGCCACCACTGATCGACGTCGGAGAACTTGGCGAGATTGCCGCGCACGGCCTCCCAGAACGCTGCGCCGCCACCGATGCCCCGGGCCGCGAGGCGGGATGCGACCGCCAGATACGGCATGTGATGCAGCGTGCGGGCGTTGAGCGCGGCAAGCTCAGCCGGATCGAACTTGGCGGCCGAATGCGAGACGTCGGCAAGATCGACCTTGCCGATCAGATCATCGAGCTTCGCAACGGGCTCGACCGCATGGCCGGTCCCGATCAGCACCGCGAGCGCGGCCACGGCGGTCGGCTCGAAGCCTTCCTCGCGCAGCGCGGCGAGCGAGAGATGACCGAGGCGTTTCGACAGCCCCTCCCCGCTCGGCATGGTCAGCAGATTGTGATGGGCGAACGCCGGCGCACCGTCCCCAAGAAGCTCGAACAACTGGACCTGCACGGCCGTGTTGGTGACGTGGTCCTCGCCGCGAATGACGTGCGTCACCTGCATGTCGATGTCGTCGACGACCGAGGGAAGCGTGTAGAGATAGCTTCCGTCGGCGCGAATGAGCACGGGGTCCGAAAGCGAGGCACAGTCGATCGCCTGCGCGCCGCGGACGAGATCGTTCCACGCGACGGTGCGGTGATCGAGCAGGAAGCGCCAATAAGGTCTGCGTCCCTCCGCCTCGAGCTTCGCCCTCGCATCGGCATCGAGCTTGAGCGCGGCGCGATCGTAGACCGGCGGGCGATGCAGCGCGAGCTGGCGCCGGCGGCGGTAGTCGAGCTCCTCCTCGGTCTCGTAGCAAGCGTAGAGCCGACCGGCGGCACGCAGGCGATCCGCCGCCTGCGCATAGCGCGCGAAGCGGGCGGACTGGCGCTCGGTCCGATCGGGCACGATCCCGAGCCAAGCCAAATCCTCGGCAATGCCGGCCGCGAATTCAGGCGTCGAACGCTCGCGGTCGGTGTCGTCGTAACGTAGGATGAAGGTCCCGCCGCGCGCTTTCGCGAACAGCCAGTTGAACAGCGCGGTCCGGGCATTGCCAATGTGCAACCGGCCCGTCGGCGACGGCGCGAAGCGGACGATGGGAGCCCTGTCGTTCATTCAGTCGCAACCCTGTCGGGAAACCGCGCGCCGCGTCGGACGGCCCGCCCTCGCGCCGGCGAGAGCATCGTCAGAAATCGAGCGCTTCGCTGCGCGCCGCCGCCGCGCCGGTCGCGAGCGTAGCGTCGGGCTCGGGCAAAGGCGTTCCCGGATCGCGGAAACGGTTGGTGATCGGATAGCGGCGGTCACGCCCGAAATTCTTCAGCGTCACCTTGACGCCGGGCGCGGCCTGCCGCCGCTTGTATTCGGCCAGATTCACCATGCGCTCGATCCGCATGACGGTGTCGCGATCGAATCCCTCGGCGACGATCTTGGCGACCGGCTCCTCGTGCTCGACGAGCCGTTCGAGGATCGGATCGAGCACCGCATAAGGCGGCAGCGAATCCTCGTCCTTCTGGTCCTCGCGCAGCTCGGCGCTCGGCGGGCGCGTGATGATGTTCTCCGGGATGATCCGGCCCGACGGACCCAATGCGCCGATCGGCTTCCAGCCATTGCGCAGGCGCGCCAAGCGGAAGACCTCGGTCTTGTAGATGTCCTTGATCGGGTTGAAGCCGCCGTTCATGTCGCCGTAGAGGGTCGCATAGCCGGTCGACATTTCCGACTTGTTGCCGGTCGTCACCACCATGAGGCCGAACTTGTTGGAGATCGCCATCAAGAGCGTGCCGCGCGCACGCGACTGCAGGTTCTCCTCCGTGACGTCGCGCGGCAGCCCGGCGAACAGCGGTTCGAGCGTGCGGGTAAATCCCTCGACCGTGGGCGCGATCGGAACGATCTCGTAGCTCACCCCGAGCGCCTGCGCGACCGCCGCCGCGTCGTCGAGCGACTCCTTCGACGTGTAGCGGTACGGCAGCATCACGCAGCGCACGCGGCTTGCACCGAGCGCATCGACCGCCATCGCGGCGCACAGCGCGGAATCGATGCCGCCCGACAGCCCCAGCACCACGCCCTTGAAGCCGTTCTTGTCGACATAGTCGCGCAAGCCGAGAACGCAGGCCGCATAGTCCGCCTTGTCGCCTTCCGCGAGCGGCACCATCGGCCCGTCGACACAGCGCCAGGCATCGCCGGAGCGCTGCCAATGCGTCGTGACGACCGCCTCCTCGAAGGCCGGAAGCTGAAGCGCCAGGGTGCGATCGCGATGGAGCGCGAACGAGGCGCCGTCGAACACCAGCTCGTCCTGGCCGCCGATCTGATTGATGTAGAGCATCGGCAGGCCGCTCTCGGTCACCCGCGCCACCGCGATGTTGAGGCGGACGTCCTCCTTGTCGCGCCAATAGGGCGAGCCATTGGGCACGACGAGAAGCTCGGCCCCCGTCTCGGCCAGGCACTCGACCACCTCCTCGCCCCAGATATCCTCGCAGATCGGAATGCCGAGCCGGACGCCGTGGAAATTGATCGGGCCGGGCAGCGGGCCGGGCACGAACACGCGCTTTTCGTCGAAGACGCCATAATTCGGCAGGTCGACCTTGAGGCGCACCGCCGCGATGCGGCCGGCTTCGAGGAGACAGTAGGCGTTGTAGAGCTTGCCGTTCTCGACCCACGGCGTGCCGACGAGGACGGCCGGACCGTTGTCCGCGGTCTCGCGCGCGAGCGCCTCCACGGCGGTGCGGCACGCGGCCTGGAACGCCGGCTTGAGCACCAGGTCCTCGGGCGGATACCCGGCCACGAACAGTTCAGGAAAGGCGATGAGCTCGGCGCCGTCGGCGGCCGCTTTGGCGCGGGCCTGGCGCACCTTTTCGGTGTTGCCGATCACATCCCCGACGGTGGGATTGAGCTGTGCGACCGCGATGGCGAGCCGGTCGGAAGGGCGAGCGTTCATGCTCATGATCTAGCGCCTGCCCCTCCTCCCGGCAATCGCCGGCCGGATCATGGGGTAGCGCATGATCCGGCGATGTGTGAACGGTTCGCCGACAAGATCATGCGCCCATTCATGACGTTAGAGCGCGATCTTCCACTTTTGCGGATCGCCTCTAGGGTTCCGCCGTGCGCAGGCCGGCCGGTCCCGCCTTGAGCTTGATGGGCTCGGCGGGCGTCAGGCTGTGGCCGTCGAAGCGGAAGAGCATCAGCTCCTGCTCGACCATGCATTCGACCACGAGCGTGCGGCCGTCGCGGCTCCAGGCCGCGCCCTGGCACCAGTGGCCGACCTTCGCCTCGGTGACCGGGGTCAGTTTCGTGCCGCTCACCGCGAACACCTTGACGAGACCATGGTCGTTGAAGAAGGGCGATTCCTTCGGCCGGTTCGAGCCGTTCATCACCGTCAGGGAGACGTGCGCGCCATCGTGCGAGATGCTGACGCCTTCGACCGTCTGGCCGACGCTGATCGTGTCGACGATGCGCGGCGGCTTGGCCGCGAGGTCGATGACGTTGATCGTATCGGCATCGCCCTGGCCGCCACCCTGGTTGCCGACGATGGCGACGTCCCCCTTGGGGCCGACCTCGATCGCGTACGGGCGGATTCCCCCGACCATGTCGCGTTTGGTGTACGTCACCTTGTCGCCGTCGACCGAGAGAAGCGAAATCTTGTGATCGCCGTCGCGCGTGACGAGCGCGGCCTTGCCGTCCGGCGTGAACACCGCGTGGCTGGGCCCCGACTTGGCATTGCCGAAGTCGATCTTGCCGGCCGGCGTGAGCGCTTTGTCCTTGATGCTGAAGACCGAGACCGTGCCTTCGGCCCGATTGGCGACGAGCGCCAGCGTGCCGGTGCGGTTGATCGAGACGCCCGAAGCGCCCTTGCCGGCTTCCAGGGTGGCCAGGACCTTGGGCGGCGAGGCCTTGAGGTCGATGACCGTGAGCTTGTCGTCGGGTGCGACCTTCTTCGGATTATTCGGATCGATCCTGGTCGCTCCGGTCACGAGCGCGATCGACTCGTCGGGCGCAACCGCGACGCTCTGTGGCGGGCCGACGACGCTCGCCGGCGCCGGGACCTCGCCGACGACCTTGGGCGGGCTCTGGCCGAGATCGACGATGGTGACGTGATCGGGAACCGGATCGGCCGGAACCGTCGACACGCCGTTGACCAGGACGGCCTTGCCGTCATTGGCGGACACCAGAAGCTGGGCGCGTGCGCCCGTGGCGAGCAGCGGAACGGCAAGCAGCAGGGCCGCGACAGGCGCGGCCGCGAATGGGCTTTTCATGGCATTCCTCCCCTCGGATCTGACGGCGTGGCGGCGCCGAGCCGCTGCCGCGCTTGCCATCAGTCTAACACCGGGGAAGGCAAGATCGTCGCGGAGCCTCGGTCTCAGGCCGGTGCCGCCGCCACCTGCGGCGCCTTGGGGGCGAAAGCGCCGGTGGCCAGACGGTGCCCCGGCGAGCCCTCCGGAAACGGCGGCGGAACGGTGTCGCGGATGCTCGGGCGCGCCATGTGCCGGCTGAGATAGCCCTGGAACGCGGCCGAGCCGGCGATGATGGCGCCGGCTTCGGGGGTCATGCGCAGGTAGTAGAGAATCGGCAGCAGGTCGGCGTCGGCGAGCGTGAAGGCGTCGCCGACGAGATATCCGGCCGCGATGGCCTTCTCCAAAACCGCAAGATGCCGCTCGACCTCGGCCAAGCTGGCATCGATCACGGGCCGGTTGGGATTCCCGTCCGGCGTCTGCGGAAAAACGTAGGCGGCGAGATAACGGCGCATGAGCACCGGATCGATGACGGTGTTGATCAGCGAGATCCACTGTTCCGTCTGCGCGGCCAGCCGCACGTCGGCCGGCATCAACGGCGGGCCTTCGAACGCGCGGTCGATGTAGCTGCAGATCGCTCTGGACTCGCACAGCACGACGTCGCCGTGCCGCATGGCGGGAATTTTCCCGAACGGGTGGATCGCGTCGACCTCGGGCGTGTGGGGCCGCGCCGGAACAAGCGTGTACGGGACTCCTTTCTCCGCGCAGGCGATGCGCGTGACCCAGACGAAATTGCTCTGCGGCGCCCCAATGACCTGCAGCTCAGGCATGACGCGTTCTCCCCTTTTGGCACGCACCGACACGTCACGGTCTCAAACCGAATGCTCGGCCTCCTGCGCGAAAGCCCGCAACACCTCGGTCCAGCCTCCGGGCGCATCGACGCCCTTGCGCAGGGCCTCCGCCGTGTCGCCGAAGCGCTCGAAATAACGGTGCTCGAGCTCGACGCGCGTCGTCTGCGGACCCTCGGCAATGAAGTTGATTTCGACCTCCGTCGTCGCGCTCGGATCGCGTTGAAAGCGGCCGTTGATCTCCCAGCCCATGACGAGGCGCGCCGGCGGCGTCCAGACGAGAACCTTGCCCCAATCGCATTCGGAGCCGTCGACGCCGCGCTCGAACCAGCGGCCGCCCACCTTCGGCTCGATCACCAGCGCCGCGCGCGGGACGCCCAGGAGCGTGTGCTGCTTCGGCCACCATCGGCCCGTGATGAAAACCTCGAAGGCGCGTTCCCGGCTGGCCTTGACCTGCAGGGTCTTGCGAACGGGCGCAAACGCAACGGTGCCGGTCATTTCATATCCCTCTCCTGCGCCGATTGGCCAGCTTCGGCCTCGGCCTGAAATGCGTCCAATGCTTCGTCCCAGAACTGATCGAGCCAGCGCCGCAAGGCGCCGAGCCCTTTCGGATCGATCTCGTAGATGCGTTTCGCTCCCTCCCGCTGCTCGCGGACCAGCCCGGCCTCCTTGAGCACCTTGAGGTGTTGCGAAACCGCGGGTCGGCTGACCGGCATGGACTGGGCGATGCGGCCCACGGCCTTCGGGCCGCTCCGCAACTGCTCGAACACCCGACGCCGGGTCGGATCGGCAAGCGCCGCAAGTGCACTATCGTAAGCCATAGCTTACTGTAAGCTACGACTTACATTTCGTCAAGCGGCAAAGAGTCCGCCCCCGGTGGCCGGTGCGCGCGAGCGCGGCACCACCAGCTTTACGGATACGGGAGATTTCGGCTGCCGCCGACGCCGGGCGGCATCCCGCGTCAGTGGAACGTGTAGGCGTCCATCATCAGCACGCCGTGCTGATGGCTCGTGTGGACCCGCTCGCCCCGGGCGCCCTCGCCGGCCGCGCCTAGGGCCACGTGCAGCGGGACGAAGTGCTCCTCGGTCGGATGGTTCTCGCGCGCGAACGGCGCGCGGCTGCGGTAGTCGATGAGGTCCTCGGCCGCGCCGGCCTCGGCCTTCTCGTGCACCCAGTCGTCGAAGCGGACGACCCAATCGGGCGCCGGCGCGTCCTCGGCGTAGCCGCCGCGGAAGAACTCCGAGAGATTGTGCGTAGCCGACCCCGAGCCCACGACCAGGATGTTTTCGTCCGCGAGCGAGGCCAGCGCGCGCCCGAGCGCGAAATGATGCGCCGCGCCGAGCTGCGGCTGCACCGAGAGCTGCACCACCGGGACGGCCGCCAGCGGATACATCAGCATCAGCGGCACCCAGGCGCCGTGATCATAGCCGCGCTTCTCGACCATGGTGGGGGCCAGGCCTGTGGCCTGCAGCAGCCCCGCCACCTTGACGGCCACCACCGGGTCACCGGGCGCCGGATAGACGAGCGTGTTGAGCTTGGGATCGAAGCCGCCGAAATCGTAGATCATGCCGGGCTGCGCATCGCCGACCACGGCGGGCCGGTGTGAAGCGAAATGCGCGGACGCGATCACGATGGCGCGCGGCTTGCCGAGCTGCACGCCGAAGCCGGCGAGAAATTCGCGCGCCGGCGAATTGTGCAGCACCAGATCGGGTGCGCCATGCGAAATGAAAACGGTCGGCAAGCGCATCGGCATCTCCTCCGCGCGTTCATGTAAATACGGGGACTGCGCGGTTTCAATCCGCCGATGCGGCGCACGACATCAAATAGATATCAAAGTCCTCGTCTTCTTCGTTACAGCCCGGCGGCCGCCGGCAGACGCGTGGTCTTCGCGACCCGCCCCGACTTCAGGAGGTCGGCGAGCAGAAACGCGAGGTCGATCGACTGCTCAGCATTGAGCCGCGGATCACAGAACGTGTGATAGCGATCATTGAGGTCCGCCTCGCTGATCGCGCGCGCGCCGCCCGTGCACTCGGTCACGTCCTTGCCGGTCATTTCCAGATGGACGCCTCCCGGGTAGGTGCCCTCGGCGCCGTGCACGGCGAAGAAGCTCCGAACCTCCTGCAGGATGCGATCGAACGGCCGCGTCTTGTAGCCGTTCGCCGCCGTGATCGTGTTGCCGTGCATTGGATCGCACGACCACACCACCACCCGGCCCTCGCGCTTCACCGCGCGGATGAGCGGCGGCAGCAGCTCGCCCGCCTTGTCGGCGCCGAAGCGGCAAATGAGCGTCAGCCGTCCCGCTTCATTGTCCGGATTGAGAATGTCGATCAGCCGGAGCAGCTCGTCGGCCTTGAGCGACGGCCCGCACTTGAGGCCGAGCGGGTTCTTGATGCCGCGGCAGAACTCGACATGCGCGTGATCCGGCTGGCGCGTGCGATCGCCGATCCAGACCATGTGGCCGGAGGTCGTGTACCAGTTGCCGGGTTCCGTTGAATCCTCGCGCGTCATCGCCTGCTCGAAGCCGAGCAGCAGCGCCTCGTGGCTCGTGTAGAACTCGGTCGTGCGCAGCTCCGGATGGCTCTCGAGATCGAGGCCACACGCGCGCATGAAGCCGAGCGCCTCGGAGATGCGGTCCGCCAGTTCCATGTAGCGGCGCGACTGCGGAGAATCCTTGAGGAAACCGAGCATCCACTTGTGCACGCTGCCGAGGTTGGCATAACCGCCCTGGGCGAAGGCGCGCAACAGGTTGAGCGTCGCCGCCGACTGGCGATACGCCTCGATCTGCCGGCGCGGATCGGGCGTGCGCGCGGCGGCCGTGAACTCGATGTCGTTGATGACGTCGCCGCGGTAACTCGGCAGCTCGACGCCTCCGCGCTTCTCCGTCGGCGACGAGCGCGGTTTGGCGAACTGGCCGGCGATGCGGCCGACCTTCACGACCGGCAAGGCGCCGGCGAACGTGAGCACGACAGCCATCTGCAGGAACGCGCGGAAGAAGTCGCGGATGTTGTTGGCGCTGTGCTCGGCGAAGCTCTCCGCGCAATCGCCGCCCTGGAGCAGGAAGGCCTCGCCGGCTGCGACGCGCGCGAGCGCGCGCTTCAGCGCCCTCGCCTCGCCGGCGAACACCAGCGGCGGAAAGCTCGCCAGCAGCTTCTCGACGTCGGCCAGCGCCTGCGGGTCGGGATACTCCGGCATCTGGGCGATCGGCTTGCTGCGCCAACTTTCGGGCGACCAACGCTCGGACACGGCACCACTCCTGAACCGGCCGGCGGGCGGGACGTGAGGGTCCGCCCGGGCCTCTCGTGAATTGTTTCGGCTGTCCCGCGGGTTATACACGCGACGCCAGGGATCGGCCAGCGCCCCGACAGCGCGATGCTCTCATGCCTTACGGGTTCCGTGCAGCGCGTAGCGCAGCAACGCCCGCGAGACGATCACTCTGCGGGACCTATTCCGCTGCTTCGCGGCGATGGCGGGCGCTCGGGGTTCGCATGGTGACGAGCTCCTCGGCCGCCGTCGGATGCACCGCCATCGTGGCGTCGAAGTCGGCCTTGGTGGCCCCCATGCGCACCGCAATGCCGGCGATCTGGATCATATCGCCCGCGCCCTCGCCCACCAGATGGCAGCCGAGCACGCGGTCGGACGCGCCGTCGACCACGAGCTTCATCAAGATGCGCGTGTCGCGGCCCGACAAGGTGGCCTTGAGCGGGCGGAACACCGCCTTGTAGATGTCGACCTGCGGCAGGCGCGCGCAGGCCTCGGCTTCCGTCAGGCCGACCACACCGACCTCCGGCTCCGAGAACACCGCCGTCGGCACGTTCGTGTGGTCGACCGTGGTCGGCTTGCCGCCGAACACGGTATCGGCGAAGGCATGCCCCTCGCGGATCGCCACCGGCGTGAGATTGATCCGGTTGGTCACGTCGCCCACCGCATAGATATGCCCGACCGACGTGCGCGAAGAGGCGTCGACCGCGATCCCGCCGTTCTCGGCGAGCGTGACGCCCGCCTTTTCGAGCCCGAGGCCAGCGACGTTCGGTCGCCGGCCGATGGCGAACATCACCTGCTCGACCTCGATCTGGCGCCCGCCCGAAAGCCGCGCCTCGAACAGTTTCCCGCGCTTGCCGACCGCCGCCACCCGCTCGCCGGTCACGACCGTGATGCCCCGCCGCTCCATTTCGGTGCGCAGATGGGCGCGCACGTCGTCGTCGAAGCCGCGCAGGATGTTCTCGCCGCGGTAGACGAGCGTCACCTCCGAGCCGAGCCCGGCGAAGACGCAGGCGAACTCGACGGCGATGTAGCCGCCGCCCTGCACGAGGATGCGCTTCGGCAGCTCCGGCAGATGGAACGCCTCGTTCGAGGTGATGGCGTACTCGGCGCCGGGCACCGCGCGATCGTCATGCGGCGCAGCGCCGGTGGCGATGAGAAGATGCGCGGCACGCACGCGTTCGCCGGTCCCGACCAGCCGCACGGTGTGCGGGTCCTCGATCACCGCGCGGCTCTTGATGATCTCGACGCCCGCCTTTTCGAGATTCGCCGTATAGGCGCGCTCGAGGCGGGCGATTTCCTTGTCCTTGTTGGCGATCAGGGTCGGCCAATCGAACACCGGCTCGGGCACCTTCCAGCCAAAGCCGGCGGCATCCTCGAACTCGTGCGCGAAGCGCGACGCATAGACGAACAGCTTCTTCGGAACGCAGCCGCGGATCACGCAGGTCCCGCCGACCCGATACTCCTCGGCGATGACGACGCGCGCGCCGTAACCGGCGGCAATGCGCGCCGCGCGCACGCCGCCCGACCCCGCCCCGATGACGAAGAGATCGACGTCGCGCACCGGCTGCCCGTCCGTCACAGATCGTGACCGCGCTTCTTCATTTCCGCACGCATCCGGTTCATCACGACGTCGGAAAGGTTGTCGGCCCAGGTCTGCGCCGCCTTCAGGCTCTCGTCGAGCGCCTTTGCCTCCTCGGCGATCACCTTCTTGCCGAGCGGCGTCTTGTAGAAGGCGTCGAGATCCTTGAGCTCCTGCTCGGTGAAGTGCTTGGCGTAGGTCGTCGCGACCATGTTGAGCAGCTCGGCGTGCTTGGGCTCGAACTCCTTGCGCAACTGCACGGAGACCTCGTTAAGCTCCTTGGTGAGCTGCGGATTGGTCGGCACGAACACGTTCTTCACGCTCTCGACCACGCCGGGCACGATCGGGTCGAACATGAGATTGCCGCCCTTGAGGGCGATGATCTCTTTCGCGAGCGCGATCGAGGCGGCGGACGGCTCCGATCCGGCCCCCACCGCATAGCCGGCCCAGCCGAACCCGAGGGCGGCGGCGAGTGCGAGGGGTGCAAGCAACTTCACCTTCATGGGGTCACTCCTTCGAGGTCGGATATCAGGTCCGTTCGATCACGCGCGCGCCATCCGGCCCGGCGATAACGGCGATCTTCGCAAGTCCGAGAAACAATCCATGCTCGACGACGCCCGGAATTGTCGCCAGCCCTTCGGCGAGCGACCGGGGATCGCTGATGCGCTCCAGAGCGCAATCCAGGATGAAGTGTCCGCCATCCGTGACGAAAGGATGGCCGTCGCTGCGGCGCCGGAGTCGCGCCGGGCCCGGGCAGCCGGCTGACGCCGCCGCTTTTTCGACCGCCCGATGCGTCGCTCCGAGCCCGAACGGCACCACCTCGACCGGCAGCGGAAAACGCCCGAGCGTCTGCACGAGCTTGCTTTCGTCGGCGATGACCAGCATGCGGGCCGAGGCCGCGGCGACGATCTTCTCGCGCAGCAACGCCCCGCCGCCGCCCTTGATGAGCGCGAGATCGGGCGCGATCTCGTCCGCCCCGTCGACCGTCAGGTCGAGCTCCGGGGTCTCGTCGAGCGTCGTCAGCGGCACGCCGAAGCGCTCCGCATCGGCGCGGGTCGCCTCCGAGGTCGGAACACCGACGACCCGCAGGCCGGCCTTCACGCGCGTGGCCAGGACTTCGACAAAATGCCGGGCCGTCGAGCCGGTGCCGAGGCCGAGCCGCATGCCGGACGCGACGAAATCGAGCGCGCGGGTGGCGGCGGCGCGTTTGAGGGCGTCGGGGTCCATGCGGGGTGAATTCGCTCGGGGTTCAAGGCCTTGTCGGAGCGTGGTTCTAGCGCATGATCCGGCCGAGGGTAAGCGGTTCGCCGAGGATCACGTGCCGGTTCTCCAGGTCAGGGCGACAGATCAGAGCCCGATCCGGCGCAAAGCCGGTACCTGTCTTGAGCGATCACGTGATTTGAGCATGATCTTGTCCGAAAACCGGTGTCCACTTTTCGGGATCATGCTCGTTGCGGGCCGGAAGATCGCCGGCGCCCGCTGTCCGACCCCAAACACCCCCGATCTCAACTGAACGGTCCACAGGACATCGCTTGACCCGTCGGTCGCTCCTGGTAAATGTTATGTTATAACATTTCATATTCGGAGCAGGGCAAATGACATTGCGGTCGGTTCGCGGGCTCGTTTCTGGCGTTTCGAGTGTGGCGCTCATGGTGATCGTCCAGGACGCAGCAGCGCAAACGGTCCTTCCCGAAGTCGTCGTGACGGCGCCGAGCCCCATCGCGCGGAGAACGCCGGCACAGACGACGCAGCCGGGATCGGCCGGCGTCCCGGTTTCGGCCTTGCCCGAACAGGAGGTGTCGCTCCCCGGAACCCTTCCGGTCGTCACCGATCAGTTCGCGACGGTCACCGTGGTGCCGAACGAAGAGCTTCGGCGCACGTCGGCCAGCACGCTGGGCGACCTGCTGTTCTCGAAACCGGGGATCACCGGTTCGAGCTTCGCGCCCGGCGCCTCCAGCCGGCCGATCATTCGCGGCCTCGACGTCAACCGCGTCCGCATCCAGGAGAACGGGATCGGCGCCAACGGCGCCTCCGATCTCGGGGAGGATCACTTCGTTCCGGTCGACCCGCTGACCAGCAACCAGATCGAGGTCATTCGCGGACCGGCGACGCTGCGCTTCGGCTCACAGGCGATCGGAGGCGTTGTCGAAGCGGTCAACAACCGCATTCCCGACGCACCGCCGTGCGGCAACGCCCGAGCGCCCCGCCCTGCTCCGCTCGACGGCCCGTCGGAGGCCGCGCCGGCAGCCGGTCCGCAACCCTGCGCCAACGTGGAGGTGCGCGGCGACATGAGCTCGGTCGACCGGGGGCGCAACGGCGCGGTGCTGCTCGACGCCGGCGACGGCCGTTTCGCCATTCACGCCGACGCGTTCACACGCCAGGCCGATGACTACCGCGTCCCGAGCTATCCTTATCTGGTGCCGCCGAGTCCCGCGGAAGCGCCGCACGCAACGCAGCCCGGCGCGTTCAACGGCCGACAGCCGAACTCGGCGCTGCGTTTCGACGGCCAGTCCATCGGCGGCTCGTACTTTTTCAACGACGGCTTCTTTGGTCTCGCGGTCACGCAGAACAACGGCCTCTACCACATCCCCGGCATCGACGGAGACGATCACAACACCCGCATCGACGCGCACCAGACCAAGGTGACCGCCAAGGGGGAATGGCGCGCCCCCACGCCGTTCGTCGATGCCATCCGCTTCTGGGGCGGCGCGACCAACTACAAGCACAATGAAATCGGATTGGCCGACGATACCGACCCGGCCAGCGACGGCGTGCGGCAGACCTTCACCAACAAGGAGCAGGAGGCGCGTCTCGAGGCCCAGCTCGCGCCTTTCGACCTGCGCTTCGCCGGCCTCACCACCGCCCTCGGCGTCCAGGTCGGGCATCAGGAACTCACTGCGCCGAGCCCCGACAATGCCGGTCTGTGGGACCCCAACTCGAACCACAGGATTGCCGGCTACACCTTCAACGAGCTCTCGTTCACCAACACCACCAGGCTGCAAATTGCCGGCCGCGTCGAAAGCGTCGACCTGTCCGGCTCTGCACGCGCGTTCCCCGCGGGCGGCGGTCTCATATCGACGCCGACCTCGGTCGGTTTCACGCCGAAGAGCGCCAGCATCGGCATCATTCAGGATTTCGCCTGGGATCTCGTCGGCAGCTTGACCGCGCAATATGTCGAGCGGGCGCCGAAGCCGGCCGAGCTGTTCTCGGGCGGTGGGCACGACGCGACAGCGACGTTCGACAAGGGAAACCCGAACCTCACGATCGAGGCGGCCCAATCGGTCGAGGCCAGTTTGAAGCGGGCCATCGGACCGCTTCGTTTCGAGGCCACGGCCTATTACACCAAGTTCAACGGCTTCATCTTCCGCCGCCTCACAGGCGATACCTGCGACGGCGACACGGGAGTTTGCGGACCCGGCGTCGGCGATCTCAACGAGGCCATCTACTCGCAGCGCGACGCGATCTTCCGCGGCGGCGAGTTTCAGAGCCAGCTCGACGTTGCGCCGCTGGGAACCGGACTTTGGGGAATCGAAAGCCGCTTCGATGTCGTCCGCGCCACCTTCACCGACGGCAGCAACGTGCCGCGTATTCCGCCGATGCGCGCGGGCGGCGGGCTGTTCTGGCACGACCGCAATTGGCTCACGCGCGTGAGCCTGGTGCATGCCTTCGCCCAGAATGACATCGCGGTGCAGGAGACATCGACGCCCGGATACAATCTGCTCAACGCGGAGCTGAGCTACACCGCCAAGCTCCGCCCGGGCGATTTCGGTCCGCGCGAGTTCACCGTCGGCATTTTCGGCAGCAATCTGCTCAACGAGGATATCCGCAATTCCGCCTCCTACACCAAGGACGAGGTGCTGATGCCGGGCGCCAGCGTCCGCATGTTCGCCAACTTGAAATTCTGAGGCCGCTTCGGCTTCTCGGCCGCCGGGCCAACGCGCTCTTGCACCGCGGCCCGGCGGCCGTTAGCCATCGTGGGGATGAACGGACTGACGATCGTCTTCGATCTCGACGGCACGCTGGTCGACACGGCCCCCGATCTCGTCGACACGCTCAATGCCATCCTGCGACGGCAGGGCCTGCTGCCCGTGCCTTACGACGTCGCGCGCCCGCTGATCGGCGGCGGCGCCAAGGAGCTTCTCAAGCGCGGACTGGCCGCCGAAGGCCTCGCCTGCGGACCGGCGGAGGTCGACCGGCTCTATGCGCAGTTCATCGCACACTACACCGACCACATCGCCGACCGCTCGCGCCCGTTCCCCGGCCTGGAGGGAGCGCTCGATCATCTTGCGGCAAAAGGCTGCCGCTTCGCGGTGTGCACCAACAAGCTCGAGCAGCTCGCCCTGCTGCTGCTCGACAAGCTCGGCCTGATCGCGCGCTTCGCGGCGATCTGTGGGCAGGACACGTTCGGCGTGCAGAAGCCCGATGCGGAGATCTTTCGTCTCACCGCCCGCGCGGCCGGCGGACGGCCGGACCGCGCCATCATGGTTGGCGACTCCTTCACCGACGTGAGGACGGCGCGTGCCGCCGGCGCGCCGATCATCGCCGTCGATTTCGGCTACACGCAGGAGCCGGTCGCATCCTTTGCGCCCGACCGCATCATCGGCCACTTCGACGCGCTGCCCCGCGCCGTGCATGAACTCGCCGCGGAGCTTGCGTAGCACAGTGGCGAGCCCGACCGCAGACGCCCGGTGGTATCGCCGGACGGCGGCCTGATAACACCGTTGCGCCTGTGATTTGGCCGCCTCCCCCGTATCCGGCCGCCACAATTTGGGCTAACGTCGGGGCACAGGGGGACGGTACGGGACTTCAGCATCACATTCGCGAACCGCGCGCTTGGCGCATCCGTATCGCCTGACCGGGGCGCAGACGGCTTCGCCGTCCAGATGTGGGTCGAACCATGAGTCGGATTTTCTTCGTCGCGGCATGCGGTCTCACGCTCGGCGCGTGCTCGGGCATGCCGAGCTTCGAACTGCCAAGCTTCAACTCCGCGCCGTCGACGGTGTCGCTGCGCATCGAATCCGAACCGCCGGGCGCCGACGCCAAGACATCGAGCGGCGCGACCTGCCGCACGCCCTGCGCGCTCGACGTGCCGGCGGCGGGAGACTTCAGCGTCGACCTCGCGCTCAACGGCTATCTGCCGCAGACGGTCGCGGTGCACGCCCTGCCGCCGGACGACCCGCGCGAGAACGCGTCGGCGCAAGCGCGGCTCGATCCGAACCCGGTCTATGTCGAGCTCGAGCCCGCACCGCCGCCCGCGAAGAAGAAGCCGGCGGCAAAGAAGCCAAAAACCGCGGCCAAGAAGCCCACGTCCTCCCAGGTGACGGCGCCGGTGACGACCGCGCGCGCCGGCACGCCGGCGACCGCCGCCGGTCTCACCAGCGCGCCCGAGCCCGCCCCCATGAGCGCCACGGCGCCCTGGCCGACGCCGCAGTGAGTGCCGTCGGCAAAGGGTTGACACCCTGCCGACCCACTCCTTAAATCCCCGCCCTCCGGGGCACCAATTCCCAAGGCGGACGTCGTTTTCGGCTGCCATCGTGCTCAACGGACGGGCGCTTAGCTCAGCGGGAGAGCGTTCCCTTCACACGGGAGAGGTCGTAGGTTCAATCCCTACAGCGCCCACCACGAACACCGTCTGTTTTCAGCATTTTCTTGTTCTCTTTCTCGAACGCCTCGTGACGCAAACTGACGGAACGCGCACGGAACATGACGATCGAGACGTGGAGAATCCGTGGACTTTGTTCAGGGACTGTTCGCGCCGTGATACGCGCCTACCCTTATCCGCCCAGGATCATCCGGGCCGTTTCTCGCCCGCTGGCGAGCGCCGCTTCGACCGTGCCGATGTCGCGGCCGGCATAGAGCGCTTCACCGGAAAAGAACACACCCTTGCCGTCGGGCTGTCTCAAGACTGATTGGGCTTCCCGCGTCCCGGGCGTCGCGTACGTGTAGGCGCCGCGCGCGAACGGATCGTTGCCCCAGTTGATCGCGTCCGCGGCAACGAGCTCGCTTTTCAAACTCTCCAACGGCAGGCTGAAGATCTCGGACAGCGAGACCAATCCCATATCGACAAGCTCGCTTGCTGAGCGTGTCCGCACGCAGTCGGCCTTGAGCCCAGAGTACCAGCCGGTCAGCACCGGATGATCGGCGGGATTCTGGGTCCACCAGGTCGGAACCGTTGCGTCGGAGAACAGGAACGAGAGATCGGCGAGATCCGGATTGGCCGCGGCCCACCATCTCGTTTTGAACCGCAGCAGGATCTTGACGACGTTGCCGTAGCCGATGTCCGCACGCGCTGCTGCCTTCTCGCGCGCGACTCGTGGAAGCGCGATATCGCCCAGGATCGGAAGCGGCACGGTGAGGATCACGGCATCTGCCTCGATGGTCGTGCCGTCACGGCAGCGTGCGGTGATGCGTCCGCGGCTTTCCTCGATCGTCGTCACGACCGCGTCGAAGCGGATCGACACGCCCCGGCTGCGACACTCCGAGACGAGAAAATCAACGAGCGTGCCGTATCCGCCCGCCACTCTGCCGTGCTGAGCCGGCTCGCGGCCGAACCATTCGTCGCGAAACGCAAAGATGCTGGCGCGCTCCGCGTCGGCGGCGTCATACCCTTCGACGATCCGTATGATCTGGCGGCGGAGCTCGGCAAATTCCGCACCGGCGAAATGCTGGTCGAGAAACCGCGCGACCGGCAGATCGGACTTCAACGCCATCAAGACCTGATGAAACTGGTCCGCATGTGGCAGCGGAGATTCCGCCGACGAAAACGTGCCCGCGCGCGCCGACCAGCGCTCGCCTTCGATCGGCGCGAGCGCGAGCCCTG
>CAYVBN010000033.1:0-3525 GCA_964449645.1 uncultured Hyphomicrobiales bacterium | reverse complement strand
ATCGAGGAGAGCGGCATGAGCCAGTTCGTGCGCGACGGCCGCATCGCCATGATCTACGAGGGCGCCAACGGCATACAGGCGCTCGACCTCGTCGGCCGCAAGCTCGGCAAGGACGGCGGCCGCGCCGACATGGCGGTCTTCAACGAGGTCCAGGCCTACGTCAAGGAGCACACGGCGGACGCCGCGCTGCGGCCCTATGTCGAACCGCTCGGCAAGGCGCTCGGGCATCTGCAGCAGGCCACCATGTGGTTCATGCAGAACGCCATGACCAAGCCCGACAATGCCGGCGCCGGCGCCACCGACTACATGCACCTTTTCGGCCTCGTGGCGCTCGGCTACATGTGGGCGCAAATGGCGAAAGCCGCGCAAAATAAGCTTTCCGTCGGACCGGACGGCACAGAACAGTCGCTCAACGCCAAGCTCATCACCGGACGCTTCTTCATGGAACGGATGCTGCCGGCGACCGCAACGCACCTTGCCCGCATCGAGGCGGGCGCTCAAACCATCATGGAATTCCCGGCCGAGGCGTTCTAATTCCACAAAGGCTCGGACTCTTCCCTCCGGGCACGGCCGCCCGCATGATCGTTCGCGCGCCAGGAGGTTTGACCGCGACCTTGTCGCTCTCTTCGCGTTAGCATGGGCGAGGCGTCCCGCCCTGGAGGTGCAACCGATGGCCGAAGCCTTCATCTACGACCACGTGCGAACGCCGCGCGGACGCGGCAAGCCCGATGGCGCGCTGCACGAGGTCACCTCGCTGGCGCTCGCCACGCACGTGCTGAGCACGATCAAGCAGCGCTCCGAGCTCGACCCCGAGACCGTCGACGACGTTGTCATGGGCTGTGTCGATCCGGTGGGCGAAGCCGGCGGCGACATCGCCCGCGCGGCCGCGATCTGCGCTGGCTTCGGCGACGGCGTGCCGGGCGTGCAGATCAACCGCTTCTGCGCGTCGGGCCTCGACGCCGTGAACTTCGCCGCCGCGCAGGTCATGGCCGGCCAGCACGACATGGTGATCGGCGGCGGCGTCGAATCCATGAGCCGCGTCGGCATCGGCGCCTCGGGCGGCGCCTGGCCGGTCGATCCCTCGATCGCCCTCAAGTCCTACTTCATGCCGCAGGGCATCTCGGCCGATCTGATCGCCACGAAATACGGCTTCTCGCGCGAAGACGTCGACGCCTATGCGGTCGAGAGCCAGGCGCGCGCCGCGCGCGCCTGGGACGAAGGCCGTTTCAAGCGTTCGGTCGCGCCCGTGAAGGACATCAACGGCCTGACGATCCTCGACCGCGACGAGCACATGCGGCCGGGCACGAGCATGCAGTCGCTGGCGCAACTGCAGCCGTCGTTCGTGCAGGTGGGCGAGCTCGGCGGGTTCGACGCGGTCGCCGTCCAGGCGCATCCGGAAATCGAGGCGGTGCAGCACGTGCACCACGCCGGCAATTCCTCCGGCATCGTCGACGGCGCGGCTGCCGTTCTGATCGGCAGCGCGGAAGCGGGTCGCCGTGCCGGCCTGAAGCCGCGCGCCCGCATCAAGGCGTTTGCCAATATCGGCTCGGAGCCCGCCATGATGCTGACCGGGCCGATCGACGTCACCAAGAAGGTGCTGACGAGATCCGGCATGTCGCTCGCCGACATGGACCTGATCGAGGTCAACGAGGCCTTCGCCGCGGTGGTGCTGCGCTTTTTGCAGGCCTTCGATCTCGATTCGCAGAGGGTCAACGTCAACGGCGGCGCGATCGCGATGGGTCATCCGCTCGGCGCCACCGGCGCCATGATCCTCGGCACGGCGCTCGACGAATTGGAACGGCGCGATCTGTCGACCGCGCTCGTCACGCTTTGCATCGGCGCCGGTATGGGAACGGCGACCATTATCGAACGGGTGGGACCGCATGCCGAATATCGATATCAGCCTGATCGCGCTCGAGACGGGCACGAATTATCCGCCGCCGTTCGACAAGGTGGTCGCGGGCCGCGAACGAAAGCGGCTCGGCAACGCCGTCGGCCTCACGCAGTTCGGCGTGAACCTGACGCGGCTGAAACCGGGCGCTGCCTCGGCGCTGCGCCACTGGCATCACAACGAGGACGAGCTCGTTTACGTGCTCGAGGGCGAACTCGTGCTGGTCGAGGATGACGGCGAGATCGTGCTCCGGCCCGGGGACGCCGCTGGCTTCAAGGCCGGCGTGCAGAACGCCCATTGCCTCGTCAATCGCTCGGATCGCGACGCGGTCTATCTCGAGATCGGCACGCGGGCGCCGAGCGAATGTGCCGAATACCCGGACATCGATTGCATGATGGTGCGCGACGGAAAAGCGAACGGCTTCAAGCGGCGCTCGGGCGAGTCCTACGTGCCGGGCAAAGGCTAGTGTGGCAGATTTGAAGTTCCTAGAGTTCGCATCAAAGCGCGCTGCAAAGTATTGCGAACTTCGGAATCGGGACACGAGGCGCGCGACGGGAATTGCATCGTCGACCGCAGGCCGCGGAGGCACTCATGAGCACCAGCAATTTCGGCTACGAGGTCGACGACGGGATCGCGATCCTCACCTGGGACATGCCGCAGCGCTCGATGAACGTCATCGACGTCGCGGTGATCGAAGAGCTCTCGGCCCTGGTCGAGCGGGTGGCGGCCGACGCGGCGATCAAGGGCGCGGTCATCACCTCCGGCAAGGAGGCGTTCTCCGGCGGCGCCGACATCACGCTGCTCGAACGGCTCGGGCAGGTGTTCGCCGACATGGCCAAGCGTCAGGGCGAGGAGGCGGCCGCCAAGGCCCTGTACGAGGAGAGCCGCAAGCTTTCGCTCCTCTTTCGCCGCATCGAGACCTGCGGCAAGCCATGGGTCGCGGCGATCAACGGCACCGCGGTCGGCGGCGCGTTCGAACTCTGCCTCGCCTGCCACCACCGCGTCGCCGCCGAGAATCCGAAGACGCGGCTCGGCCTGCCGGAAATCAAGATCGGAATTTTTCCCGGTGGGGGCGGAACGCAACGCATCGCCCGTATGCTGCCGCCGGCGGACGCGCTGCAATTCCTGCTCAAGGGAGACCAGATCCGGCTCGACCGCGCCAAGGCGATGAAGCTCGTCGACGCCGTCGTGCCGCCGGCCGATCTTCTGCGGCACGCCAAGGACTGGATCAAGGCGGGCGGCAAGGCCAAGGCGCCGTGGGACCTGGACGGCTTCCGGCTTCCCGGCGGCCCGGTCTATTCCAAGACCGGCATGATGACGTTCCCGGCCGCCAACGCGATCTACCGGCGCGAGACCTACGACAATTATCCGGCCGCGCGCGCCATCCTGCAGGTCGTCTACGAGGGGCTGCAACTGCCGATGGACCAGGCGTTGCGGGTGGAGTCGCGCTGGTTCGCCAAGATCGTGCGCTCGCCCGAGGCGCGCGCGATGATGCGCACGCTGTTCGTCTCCATGCAGGAGCTGAACAAGGGCGCGCGCCGGCCGGCCGACATCCCGCCGACGCCGCTCGGCAAGATCGGCATCATCGGGGCCGGGTTCATGGGGGCGAGCATCGCCTACGTGACGGCGAATGC
>CAYVBN010000032.1:0-7039 GCA_964449645.1 uncultured Hyphomicrobiales bacterium | reverse complement strand
ACCGCGAGCTCCGGCGACCACAGCATCATGACCGGATGGACGGCGATCCCCTCCGCTTCCTCGACGAGCCGGGCGAGAAACTCGGTGTGCCCGGGCTCGGTGAACCCGGAGCGATAGAGCACGTTCTTGGCGACCGGGTTGGTGACCACCGCGCTCGCATGTCCTCCGAGCACGTCGGCCACGGCGCGGCGAATGGCGGCAATCGCCGCGGGCGCACTCGACGCATCGGGCTCGCCCGGCTCGGCGGTCGCGCGCTCGCCGGTCTCGACCACCGGCAGGGCCGTCATGAAGACGGCCGGCGCCTCCTTCGGTGCGACGGACTTGATCGGCAGGTCGACGCCGAGCCGTTCGGCGCGCCGCCGGACGAAAGCGGTATCGCCGAGCAGATAAAACGGAGGGAGATCGAGCTCGGCGCGCCGGCGCCAGACGGCGATGGCGAGATCGGGGCCGATCCCGGCCGGCTCGCCCAGCGTGAGCGCCAGAGGTCGCATCGGGGGATTATTTGACCTCGATCATCGCGCTCTTGCGCAGTTCCTGGAGATAGCGCTTGGACTTCTCCTGGAAGCGCTCGGCGAACATCTTGTCGCGGACCTCGCGTTCCTCGGGCGAATCCGCCTTCGTCTCGCGCTTGGAGCAGAGCGCGAAAATCTGCACTCCGTCCGGCGTCACTTCCGGCGCGGTCGCCTTGCCGACTTCGGTCTTCTCCAGGATGTCGCGCAGCGCCGGCGCGAGGTCGGCCGAGTTGCGCACGACCGGCTCGCGCACCGCGACGTCGCGCAGCGCACGCGCGAAGGGAATGCCCGACTCGCAATTCTGGAACCGGCTGCGCAGCGCCTCGGCTTCGCGGCGGCGCGACTCGACGGCCGATTCCGGTGCGCCGCGCGGCAGGATGAACAGGATCGGGCGCAAGGTGTATTCGTGGCCGATCAGGTCTTTGTCCTTGCCGCCCTTATCCTTGTCGTCCTTCTTGCTCTCGATGACCTGCAGGACGTCCTTCTCGTTGATCTGGAAGGCCGACTGGAACTTGCCGCGGACGATCTGTCCCCAGACGATATCGGCGCGGATGCGGGCCTTGAGCGTGCTCGAATCGACGCCACCGTGCGCCAGAGCTTGTGTGAGCTGCTGCGGGGTGAGACGCATGCGCTTGGCCATCTCGCCGTAGGCGGTGTCGACCTCGTGATCGGTCACCTCCAGCTTGTAGCGCTTGCCGACCTGGATCTTCAGCTTTTCGTTGATGAGATCGTCGATCACCTGCTGGCGCGGGGCGGCCTTGTGCGAGACCAACTGCATGAATCGCCCGCGCTGCTCGATGTCGTAGGTCGTGATCGGGTCGCCGTTGACGATCACGGCGACCTGCTGCGCGGCCGCCGGGAGCGGCGCCAATGCGCTCGCCCACAACGCCAGAGCGCCGGCGAACGCCAGACGTCCGATCGTGCGCAGGGCCGGGCACGGCGCGAAAAGGGAAATGATACGGGTTCTCGATTGCATGTTCATGGCACGGATGCTCGTCGGATCGACGTAACATTCCTTCTAATTGTGCGCACGGCGTGACCGATCTGCGGCTTGGCGCCGCGGCCTGCCTCAGTAGCCGCCGAATCCGGAATTGCCGGTTCCGCCGAGTGTACGCAGGCTCATCTGCAGCATGACCCGATGATCGGTCTGCGGCACGGTCGAGAACGTGTTGGTCCCCGTGTCGAACGTATAATAGGTGTAGCTCGTGATGTAGTTCAGACCCATGATGAAACAATCATCGATGTAGCCGAGCCCCACCCGTGTCTGGTCGAACTTGCCGGCCTCGATGTCATAACGCGCGGCGCCGGAGAGCACCCAGTTCGCGTTGAGCTTCACCGACGAGCTGCCGAGCACGCCTTCGCGCCGATTGAGGAAGCCGAGCTCCGGCTGGGCGGCGTAGTTGCCGTAGAGCAGCGACACGGACCAGCGGTCGTAGTTGGCGCGTCCCTCGACCTCGAGCCGGTTCAGGCTGAAGGTCTCCTGGTCGAAGCGATAGCGCGACGTGAAGGTGTAGATCTTGTTCGGCTGATAGGAGACGCGCGCGACGTAATCGGAGACCGGCTTGTCGAGGCCGCTGCCGAGGCCGGTATTGGCGGTGTCGCCGACCGCGAAGGAGTTGGTGCCGAAGAGCTGATAGGACTGGCCGAACAGCACGTTGGCGAAGCCGCCGCGGTTGAACTGGGCGGTGTATTGCACTCCGGCGTTCGCGCGTCCGCCGCCTTCGACGCGGTCGTAGCCGGAGAACTTGTCGACGCGGAACAGGTTGCTGTCGTCGAACACCAGGCTCTGGGCGTCTTCGTTGGGGAACTTGCCAATGTCGGGTTCGTTCGGGCGGACGATGACCTGGGCGATCGGCTCGATCGTCTGCGTGCCCCACGACTCGGTGCCGATGAAAGGATAGCGGTATTCAAAGCCGACCGTCGGCATGGCGCGCACGAGATCGGTGTCGCCCGGCTCGATGTAGTTGGCGACGCCGGGGTCGGAGTCGACCGAGAGCGACGCGGCGTCGACGCGCACCGACGCGAACGGCGTGAAGACCTGGCCGAACGAGTCGACGATCTGCCGGCGCCAATGCGTCTCCGCGGTGAAGCGCGTGTAGGTGCCGGGCACGCCGCGCAGCAGACAGTTGGCGGGGATCTTGACGGCCGGATCCGCGGTGTTCGGTGCGCACAGGTTGTTGTTGACGGCGGTCTGGCTGATCGGGTCGAAGCTCGCCGCCTGGCGCGACAGGCTCGTCAGGTTAACGTCGTAGCCGAGCTCGCCGCCGAGGATCGGCGAGCCGAACACGTAGGTGTAGTCGGTCACCGGGTGGATGATCGGCAGGGCGCGCTGATTGTCGACGACCGAGAAGCCCAGATAGTGGATGGCGCGCGCGTCGAAATAGCTGCGGTCGCCGCGCCCGGACAGATAGGCCTGGGACACGCCCTCGGCGACCGTTGCGCCGAACGGATTGAGGTTCTGGAACGTGCCGAGATTGTAGTCCTGCAGATAGGTGCGATCGGACAGGAGCAGCGCATCCCAGCCCCAGACCCAGCGCTGCGAGAGGTTGAACTGGCCTGTCGTCTCGAGGCTGCCGCGCCAGTTGCGATAGCCCGGGCTGGTGCTGCCGTCGCTGAGCTTGAAGATGCTCTTGTCGAGCTGATCGATCCCGCTGCCGCGGATCATGAATGAGCCCGTCTCGAACCGCTGGCGCCATTCCGCCTGCAGGAGGGGCCCCTGGGTGGTGGTGAAGCGCGGCGTGAACGTCAGGTCGTAATTGGGGGCGAGCGCAAAGTAGTAGGGAATCTCGGCCGAGTACCCGTAGATCGAGCTCGACGAGAACGCCGGCATGAGGAAGCCGCTCTTGCGCTTCACCGTCGGGTCCGGCGTCGAGAAATACGGGAAGTAGGCGATCGGCATGCCGAAGAATTCGAGGCTTGCGCTCTCGAAATAGATCATCTTCTCGCCCTGGTTGTGGATGATCCGTGCCGCCTTCACCTGCCACAGGGGGGGCTTCTTGGGATCGTCCTTACAGGGCTGGCAGGCCGTATAGACCCCGCTCTGGAACACCGTGTAGTTGCCGCTCGTGCGCTGGGCGCTGGCGGCGGCAAGCCGCGTCTGGTCCGGCGTCTCGAGGCGCAGCGAGTCGATGAAGCCGTCGCGATAGTCCTCGCTGAGGTCGATGATCTCCCCGTAGGTGACCTTGCCGTCGGCCTCGGTCAGGCGCGCATTGCCTTCGGCGTGCAGGCGCTTGGTCTTCTGGTCGTAGATGACCTTGTCGGCCTCGAGCGTCGCGCCGTTGTAGTAGATCTGCACGTTGCCGACCGCCGACACGCGATCGTTCGTGTAGTCGTAGTCGAGCTCGTTCGCCTGAACGAGCATCTGCGGCTGGCCTTTCTGATCCGTGCGGCCGGGGCCCCGCTTGGGCGGCTGCGGGCGCAACTGTTGCTGAAAGGTCAGGAAATCGGTCGCCTGGGCGGCGGCCGAACGGGGGGCAAGCGTCCAGGCCACCGCGACAGCAGACGCTGTGGCCGCCCAGAGGGCGGCCCGCCATCGGCCATAGCGGAAACGAGCGGTGGTCGAACTGGCCATCACCCGTCCTCCTGGTACAACAATGCGACGAAACCCGTCAGCCCACCCACGAGAACAGGCAGCCACGCTGCTGCCACAGGGTGCATCAGCCCAGCTTTGCTCAGGTCCTCGGTCACCTTCGAGAGTATATAGAGCAGAAAGCCGGCAGCCACGCCACTTAAAACCATCTTTTGCACGCCGCCGAAGCGGAAGAAGCGTAGACTGACGGCGGCTGCAAGTAGAACCATCGCGGCCAATAGAAATGGACGGGATAGGAGCTTCTGATACTGTAAACGGTAGCCCGATGCTATCAGCCCCGCCCGTTCAGCGATGTCGATGTACAGCGGCAGCTCCCAGAAAGGCACCGTTTCGGGTGTCGCAAAACTTTCACGAACCTGTTCGGGCGTGAGGCTTGTACTGACCGAATACGTCGCCCGGTCGGCGGGCGGAGCGCCGTTGGAATAGACCCGGACGTCGGAGAGCTGCCAGAAACCGTGCTGCAGGACGGCGGTCTTCGCCTCGATTCGCTCCCGGAAGCGTCCGGCGGGGTCGAAGGTGAAGACCGTGACGCCGCCGAGCCGGACCCCTTGCTCGCTGCTCGTCAGGGCATTCATGATCGATTGGCCGTCCGGGCTGCGCTGGCGCACCCAGAACCCGCTGCCGGTCGACTGCAGCCCGGTCTCCTGCGTGCCGCCGAAGATCTC
This sequence comes from uncultured Hyphomicrobiales bacterium, assembly GCA_964449645.1. GTDB lineage: Bacteria > Pseudomonadota > Alphaproteobacteria > Rhizobiales > Xanthobacteraceae > CAYVBN01. The sequence continues at coordinate 2,273 of CAYVBN010000032.1, read as the reverse complement.
GACCTCGAGCCGCTTGGAGCGTTCGTGTAGCAGCGCGGCGACGGGATTGTAGACGGTGGTGGCCACGACCCCGAACAGCAGGGCGACGATCAGCGCCGGGGTCACGAACTGCCAGGCCGACATGCCGGCCGCGCGCGCCACCACGAGCTCGAGCCGCCGCGAGAGGTTGAGGTAGCACGACATCGCCCCGACCAGCACGGCGAACGGCATGATCCGCTCGGTCACCTGCGGAACCCGGAACAGGGAGGTCTTGGCGACGAGCCAGGCCGAGACGTGCGGCTCGCTCGCGCTGCGGCGCATCAGCTCGATGTAGTCGATCAGCGCCACCAGCGCGAGGACGCCGAAGAAAACCGCCAGCACCGCGCTGAGGAAGCGCAGGGCGAAATAGCGCGACAGCGTGCCGGTCACGGTCATGTGGGTGCCAGCTGCCGCGACAGGCGCTCGGTGGCGCGGGCGACGAAATTGGTGATGAACGCCGGCGGCTCGATGATGACGCCGCGCGAAATCGCGAGCGTGCCGAGCACCGTCGCCGCGATCACCGCGATGTACTGGAAGCTCACCGCGAACGGCGAGTAGATGCCGAACACCATGCTGGCGAATCCGATCAGCCGCAGCGCGGCGACCCCGGCGATCGTCGAGACGAGGGAGAGGCTGCGGCTCTGCCGCGTGGTGCGCGGCGCGCCGAGATACGCATAGGCGATCACCATGAAGGCGAGCGGATAGATCGGCGCCATGATCCGGTCGTGCAGCTCGGCGCGGAACTGTCCCGGCTCCTTCTTGTATTCCGGATCGTTCGGATCCGGATCGAACAGCTGCCAGAAATAGCGCTCGTGCACCGACAGGTTGAACGTCTGCACGCCGCCGCTCAGGCGCGAGAGGTCGAACGCGTAGCGGTCGAAGATCACGATGGTCGGATCGCGCTGCCCGACCTGGCTGCGCTGCACGCTGCCGTTCTCCAGCACGAGGAACGTCCCGTTGGGATTCTCGACGATCTGGCCCTGTTCGGCCAGGAACGTCGAGCGCTCGCTGGGATCGCGGCGGTCGTCGACAAAGATGCCGAGGAGCTCGCCGTTCGGCCGGCGCTCGCGGATGTGGAACGTGAGCCCGCGCTCGATGGTGGTGAAGCGGCCGGGCTGGACGATGTTGGTGACGAGATCGGCGCGCACCGAGGTGGCCCAGCTCCGCAGCTCGCGCAGGCAGCGCGGCGAGATGTAGGCCGTGAGCACGGCGATCAGGGCGGAGACCACGATCGCCACCGTGAAGAAGGAGCGGAACAGCAGCCAGGGCGACATGCCGGCCGCGTTCATCACGATGATCTCCGAATCGGTCGCGAGCTTGTTGAGCACGTGGGCGACGGCGATCACCAGGGCGATCGGGGCGATGATCAGGACGAGCTGCGGGATCACCAGGCTGGTGATGCCGACGAAGACCAGAATGGTCTGGCCCTGGTTCGTCATCAGGTCGATGTCGCGCAACGCGTGCGTGATCCAGATGACGGTCGTCAGGCTGAACAGAATGAGCAGGAACGCATTGAGCGTGGTGCGAAAGATATACCGGTCGATCGACCCCATCGTCCCACGCCCATCCGACTGCCCGGCCGCCGTCGTCCCCGACTCGCCGAGACCCGTTCCGCAGAACGCGTATCGTAGAGGCTCTTCATCGGTTTACAAAGTGGCCGTCCCAAGGCAAAGCTTTGAAAATCAACCGACAATGGTTAAACCTGCGCACCGTTGCGCCGCTGCATCAGGCCGTTGCGGCGCACGCTCCTCCCGGCGATAAGGGGTCGCCGACACACCCGAACGAAAGGAATTCCGTCATGCCCGGCGGCATCAGGCTCGCATTCGGTCCGTTCGCGACTCCGTCCAGAGGTGTTCTCGTCGTGTTCTGCGATGACGCCCTGCGGCTCGGCGCGGCGACCCGCAAGGTGCTCGGGCGCACGGCCGATCTCGTCGGGCGCGCCGCCGCCGCGGACGGGTTCAAGGGCAAGAGCGGCGCAATCCTCGATCTCGTCGCGCCGGCTGACCTCAAGGTCGCGCGGCTGACGGTCGTCGGGATCGGCAAGCCGGCCGAGGTCAAGCCCCAGGATTTCCTCAAGTTCGGCGGCGTCGCCATGGGCAAGCTGCCGTCGGCGGCAAGCGACGTGACGGTATTGGCGGACCTGCCGGGCGGGACGATGAAGCCCGACCAGGCGGCCGACATCGCGCTCGGCATGCGGCTGCGGTCCTATTCCTTCGACCGCTACAAGACCAAGCAGAAGGAGGGCGAGGAGAAGC
>CAYVBN010000031.1:0-19076 GCA_964449645.1 uncultured Hyphomicrobiales bacterium | reverse complement strand
CAAATCTCCGCGGCACGGCGGTAGGCCGCCGCCACGCGCGCCTCGCGCGGAAGGTTGCGGACGGCGGCGCGCATTTCGTCGAGCGCCCAACGGAGATTGACCGCGGTCGGTCGCGTGGCAAGCAGCGTCTCGCATGCACGGTCGAGCGCCTCGTCGGACGCATCGGCGCGCAGGGCCAGACACACGCCGTAGGCGGCCGAAGCGCCGATCAGCGGCGCGCCGCGCACCACCATGCGGCGGATCGCATCCGCCGCTTCGTCGAGCGCAGTGAGCCTCAGGGTGGCAAAACGGTGCGGCAGCACGGTCTGGTCGATGACGCCAACCGACCAGCCGTCGGCCTCCACCCAGATGCTGCGCCAGGGACGTCCATCGACCTTCATGGCCTTGCTCCTTGCCCCCTCATATCCTTCTTCGGAGCGGCGACAAAGAGGCGGAGCGTGCCCCGGCAGGCCCACTCCGGACCTGTTGCAGGCCGCTTGCCTGCCGAAGACAGATCGTTCAACCTCCCGCCGGATTTCGACGGGCGGGCGCCATGGCGATCGATCTCGAGGCGGAATACAACAACCGCGCGCGCGTGCCGGAGCACGAAGCCATTTTCGCCCGCTGGACGCGCGAGGCGGCGGCTTATCGGGCCGCCGCGCTCGCCGGCAAACGGGCTGAACTCGGGTTGCGCTACGGTCCGACTGGCCGCCAGAGCCTCGACCTCTTCTGTCCGGAAACGGGCGCCTGCGCGCCGATCGCGCTGTTCGTTCATGGCGGGTACTGGCGCTCGCTCGAACCTTCGATGTTCAGCCACATGGCGGCCGGCCTCAACGCCTACGGCCTCGGGGTCGCCATCGCCGGCTACGACCTCTGTCCGCAGGTCAAGGTCGCGACCATCATCGAGGAAATCCGTAACGCCTGCCTCTATCTGTGGCGGCGTTTCGGCCGACGCATGCTGGTGTTCGGACATTCCGCCGGCGGACATCTCGCGGCGGCGATGCTGGCGACCGACTGGACCTCGCACGAGAGGACCGCGCCATCGGACCTCGTGCCCGCCGCCTACGCGATCTCCGGATTGTTCGATCTGACGCCGCTCGTCGGTCTCAGCATGAACCAGGATCTGCGGCTCGATCCGGAGGAGGCGCGACAGGTGTCCCCCGCCTTCTGGCCCGCGCCGCAGGGGCGCGTGCTCGACGCGGTCGTCGGCGCACGCGAGTCGAGCGAATTTCTGCGCCAGAGCCGATTGATCGCGGAGGTCTGGGGCAAGGAGGGCGCGACGACGCGCTATGAAGAGATCGCCGGCGCCGATCATTTCACGGTCATCGATCTGCTGGCTGAGGCCGACAGTCCGCTGGTCGAGCGCGTCGCCGAACTCGCGCGCAGCACCGAAAGCGTGCCGAGCTGATCCGGCGACGTGCCAGCGGTTCGCCGATAAGATCATGCGCCAGTTTATTGAATTAAAGCGCGATCCGCAAAAGTGGCTGCCGGTTTTGCGCAAGATCGCGCTCTAAGTCGCGCGTAACTGTTCTGATCGGGAGACCTTCTGAACCGCGAAGCTTCGGGTTCAGCGACTTATTGTTTGATTGACATCGCGACGTACTCTTCACCTCTCCCAATGGGAGAGGTCGGATCGCGAAAGCGATCCGGGTGAGGGGTTATTGCCTCTCACTAGGCGCTTGCCTCACCCCACCCCAATCCAACCCTCTCCCCGCCAGGGAAAGGGAGCGCACAGAACTTGAGGCAACTCTCCAATCATCAATTCCCAGGTCTTTTGGCCCCGATCACTTGAAACGGCAGGCCGTTTCGTCTTCTTGCTCAGAAAAATGCCTGGATGCCGGTCTGCGCGCGCCCGAGGATCAGCGCGTGGATGTCGTGCGTTCCCTCGTAGGTGTTGACCGTCTCGAGGTTCGCCAGCACGCGCATGACGTGGAACTCGTCCGAGATCCCGTTGCCGCCGTGCATATCGCGCGCCGTCCGCGCGATGTCGAGCGCCTTGCCGCAATTGTTGCGCTTCATCAATGAGACCGCGGGCGGCGCGGCGCGGCCCTGATCGAGCAGGCGCCCGAGCCGCAGCGCGCCCTGCAGTCCGAGCGCAATTTCAGTCTGCATGTCGGCAAGCTTCTTCTGCACGAGTTGATTGGCGGCGAGCGGCCGGCCGAACTGCTTGCGGTCGAGCACGTATTGCCGCGCGCGATGCCAACAGAACTCGGCGGCCCCCATGCTGCCCCAGGCAATGCCGTAACGCGCGTTGTTGAGACAGCCGAACGGCCCGGACAGCCCTTGCGCATTGGGCAGCAGATTCTCCTCCGGCACCATCGCGCCATCGAGAACGATCTCGCCGGTGATCGAGGCGCGTAAGCTGAGCTTGCCTTCGATCTTCGGCGTGTCGAAGCCCTTCATGCCGCGCTCGACGATGAAGCCGCGAATGACGCCGTCGAGCTTCGCCCACACGATGGCAAGGTCGGCGATCGGCGAATTGCTGATCCACATCTTCGATCCGGTGAGCCGATAGCCGCCGGGTACTTTCTCGGCGCGGGTCGCCATGGAGCCGGGATCCGAGCCGTGGTCCGGCTCCGTCAGCCCGAAACAGCCGACGATCTCGCCGCTCGCCAAGCCGGGCAGATATTTGCGCCGCTGCGTCTCGCTGCCGTAAGCGTAGATCGGATACATCACGAGCGAGGACTGCACTGACATCGCCGAGCGATAACCGGAATCGACCCGCTCCACCTCCCGGGCGATCAGCCCATAGGCGACGTAGCCCAGGCCGGATCCGCCGTATTCTTCCGGCAGGGTCGGCCCGAGCAGTCCGAGCGCGCCCATTTCGCTCATGATCTCGCGGTCGAAACGCTCTTCCCGGTAAGCGTTGAGAATCCGCGGAAAAAGCTTTTCCTGGGCATAGGCCCGGGCGCTGTCGCGCACCATGCGCTCGTCCTCGGTGAGTTCACCCTCGAGATCGAGCGGGTCCTCCCAGTTGAACACGGCTGTCTCTTTCGCCGCCGCCTCGCGTGCTTGCACCGCCTGCGTCATGCTGTTCCCCGATACGGATCGTTGCGACCGGGCCGCGCGGATGCGGGCCGGTCACCTGCACAAGTATACAGGCTTAAGAGGCGGTCTGCGCCGTCGGCGAGAGCGGCTGGCCAAGCAGGGCGCAGCGGCGCAGCAAGGGAGGAATGCGCCAGCGCGGATCGGCCGTCACGCGGAACAGGTTCTGCAGGATTTCCACGATGACCCGCGGTCCGATGCGGTCCCCGAGCGCCAGCGGGCCTGTCTGCTGTCCGAGCGCCATGGTGACGGCGCGATCGATGTCGTCCGGAGCCGCGGTCCGGCGCTCGGCGAGCGAGGCGGCGACAGCTACCGTCATGGCGACGAGCCGCTGGGCGATGAAGCCGGGGCTGTCCTCGATGATGGTCACGCTGCGTCCCGCCCGGAGAAATCCGCAATGCACGGCGTCGAGCGCCTCCGGATCGGTCGACGGCGTCGGCATGAGCACGACGTGGCGATCGAGCGGGAACAGGGTGTCGACGGCGACGACACGGCGCGGATCGAGCTTTTCGTCGGTCGCCGCCTGCGTGGCGTCGAGCCCGAGCGGGGTGACGAGCTGCACGGCGTAGTTCGGGGTATTCGGGCCGGCGGCAAGATCGATTGCACCGCTCAGCGCGGTCGCCACCTTGGCGGCGAGCTGCGGGCGCGTGCCGCTGACCCAGATCGGCCGGCGCGTATCCGACGGCTTCGGTCCCGGCTCGGGAAGAACCGCCTGCCCGTTCTCGTAACGATAGAACCCCTGCCCGCTCTTGCGTCCGAGGAGACCCGCCGCGATGCGGGTGCTCGCCAGCGGCGATGGCCGCAGACGCGGCTCGCCGAAGAATTGGTTGAACAGCGCCTGCTGCGTGGCGCCAATCGTGTCGAGCCCCTGCAGGTCCAGCATCTCGAACGGGCCGAGCCGGAAACCGAGCGCGTTGCGGGCCACCGCATCGACGACGTGCGGCGGCGCGACGCCCTCTTCGAGAATGCGCAGCGCCTCGCCAACGACTCCGCTCTGCGCCACGTTAACGACGAATCCGGGCGTGTCCTCGACCACGATCGGTGTGTGGCCGAGCCGGCTGACGATCTCGACGATGCGCGCCATGGTGGCCGCCGCGGTGCGCGGCGCCCGCACCACTTCGACCAGGCGCGTGAGCGGCACCGGGTTGAAGAAATGCAGGCCGGCAACGCGCTCGGGGCGCGCGCAGGATGCCGCCACCGCCGCGACCGAGAGCGAGGCCGTGTTCGTCGCCAGCACGGTGCGCTCGTGCGCCACCGGCTCAATCATGGCGAACAGGCGCCGCTTGATCTCGAGATCGTCGACCACCGCCTCGATGATGAGATCGGCGGCCCCTACGTCCTCGATGCGGGGCACGCCCTTCACGCGCGCAATCGCGTCATCGGCGACTGCGGCGGCGACCTTTCCGCGGTCCACCGCACGGCGGAAGATGCTGCCGAACGTATGGACCGCCTGCTCGACCGCGTTCGGATTGGCGTCGAACAGCAGCACCGCATGCCCGGCGGCCGCGGCCACCTGGGCGATGCCGCAGCCCATCGTGCCGGCGCCCACAATGCCGATCGTCACCCCGGCGGCCGGGCGCGCCTGCGCCCCGCCGGGGCGATCGGCGGTTCTGGCCGCTGCAACGGTCGTCATGCCCTCGAAGCTTCCCCAATGAGGCGCGATTGCCGAACGGGCGTGGTCCGACTGTTACCTGATTCGACCGGGGCGGCGTACCCGGGCGGAGGACCTTTCCGCCGGCCATTGCGTGCCCCCGCCCGCCCTGCCCCGGCCTCGATGCCTGGAGCGAAGCCCGCACCGTCTCGAAGGCAGGCACGCTTCATTCCCTTAATCCGGCGGCCAGTACGGCGCCAAGCGCCACAGCCGCTCGGGAACGGGCTGGATGGGCGGGAGTTCAAGCGTCCCGTAGCTGGAATTGAGCGGGCGCCAGGAATCCAGTAGTGAATGACGAACACGATGCGAAACTCCGCTACATCCGGACATTTGAATTCACTCTCAACTTCAATCAGAGTCTCGCCGTCAGGCGTGAGGAACTTCGGGTTCCATGCAGCCTGCCAATAGTGGTGGGACGTGGACGGATTCGGCTGGACAAAGTCACATATTGTGAAATTTGCGTCGGGGTTGCTGACAAGCACTTCGACAAGCACCGCTTCGTCCATCAACTCAAGATATTCACTTTCCAGGCACATCCGCCCCTCGGCTGTGAACGGATCGGACGTGTTGCCGCGTGCGAGACGTTGCCACCGGACCTCCAACTGGTCGCAGGGAGCGGCCGGATCCTCGAGCGCGATCCGCTCCTGAATGAAACGGGCGTAGTCTTCGGAACTGGCAGAAAACGAATACAGGCCGAGGATTTCGATCTTCGGCGAGGTCCAGGTAGTCATGAAAGGCGATGGGGCAGGAGAGCAATAATGCGATAAAGCGGACAGGTAACCGCCCGCGCGTGAACATGGGAATACTACCGCGGGGCGCAGATTGGATAACTCGCCATTGTGAACGGGACCGATCCGGAGCGCATATCCGCGGCCTCGCCCCCAAGCACCCACCGGAATTCCTCGTGTTTTCGGGGGAGAGTGCAAGATGTTTCCGGGGAAAGTGCAGGCCTGTTCGCGGAAACGGTGCAAGCCCCCCGGGCCCCGCGCGCCGGGACGGATCGAGTCTGCCTCCGCACGTTGCCGAACCCGGCCGCTTCGTCTATGAATTCCCGCCACGCGCCCGTAGCTCAGCTGGATAGAGCGTTGCCCTCCGAAGGCAAAGGTCACACGTTCGAATCGTGTCGGGCGCGCCATGAAATCAATAACTTAGCTGAAACCGTTACCTCCCGAAAACGCGATAGCGAGCAATTAGCGAGCAAGAATTCGCCGAGCGTCGCATGGCAACCGGCCGGACTGGAAGCGGATTAAAACCAATCAGCGCGCGGCGGAGGTCACCGCTGCCGAGGCTGCGCGCAACCGCTGCACCGCCGCAGTCGAGGAGTGGAACGAGCGTGCTCGCATCCGCCGCGATCCCGATCCGAGCCCCAGTATCGGGACGGCATTGATGGCCGGCTATCGGTGGCTCTCGGTGTATTGCCGTGGTTGTCGGCAGGTCGCGGAGGTCGATCTCGCCGCTCTCGACCGACACCCGCGGGCTTCGCTATCGAGTCTCATTCCGTCGCTCGCGTGCCGGAACTGTCGCGGCAACGAGTCGATGCCGAAATTGCTAGGCGTCGCGATTTAAGGCCGATCCGACCCACGCCCGCGGCCGAAGCGATGGTTGTTGAACAATGCGCAACTCTTCCGAAGTTGCTTGGGTTTTTGGCCGCCACCGCCATTTGGGCCTTCGTGTTTGTCTGGCAATCATCACCGTCGGCCTCGGGCCGCCAGACCGAACGCGTCAGCGCCGCTCCCGGAACAAAAGAAATCGCCGACGAAATCTGCTGACGCGGCGGTCGTGTTGAAGGCCCCACACAAGTAGATTTTCCAGACACAAGCAGATTTTCCAGGAAGCTGCTACTTGCGCGGTCCGCTCGCATGGGCGGGTTGCCCCGGGGGTCTTGATTTCCGGCCGCGCGGAAGGCTCATCCCAGATCGGCTCAATCGACGATTTTCGTCATCTTTGCTTTCTATCGGCTTTGTCGCTGTACTCGTCAATTTGTCTGCTCGTCCGCGCTTCTCGGACCCGGAAAAGACCGGATCGACTGTTACAGACCTGGGCAGTTTCGGACCAGATACAACCGACAGGGAGCAGAAAGCCATGGAGCTTCAGGACCACGGCGGGAGGCCGTCAAACCCAGTAAATGCAACAGTCAACAGACGCACGCCGAAGTCGCGCAAGCACCTGCTGCCGGCCGAGGTCGCCAGGCTGATGGCGAGGGCCAGCAAGAACCGCCATGGCCATCGTGACGCCGCAGCCGTCATGCTGGCTTTCCGGCATGGCTTGCGGGCGAGCGAGTTTGTCGGCTTGCGCTGGACGACATCGATCTAACGACGGGCACTCTGCACGTGCGCCGGGCCAAGGGTGGTATCGACTCCACGCACCCGCTCGGCGCGACGGAACTGCGGGCGCTCCGCAAGCTGCAACGCGCGGCAACCGGGATCTACGTCTTCGTCAATGAGCGCGGCACGCCATGGGACGTCGCCGGCTATCAACGGATGATCGCCAGGACGGCCAAACGCGCCGGCTTCCCATTCCCGGTGTCATCACACGCACTGCGGCATGGCTGCGGCTACAAGCTCGCATCTGACGGCCAGGACACCCGAGCGCTGGCGCACTATTTGGGTCATCGTTCGCTCGACTCGACGGCGATCTACACGGCGCTCGCACCCGGCCGCTTCAAGGGCTTCTGGCGAGATTGCCCCGCCAAACACTCGGACGCTCGGGCCAAAATTGGGTTCTGGCCGAAGGCCTCCGAGACACGGCGGATTCTCACCATCTGGCTGCTTACGCTCAATTCATTAGTATCTGCTGGGTATTCTGCCGCCTTAATTGGGAGGCTAAATGAAGCGCGCCGCAAAGTGGGCTGCCGGAATAGCAGCGGCAACGTTCCTGCTGGCTGTTCTGGCAATTGCTGTCAGCAGGCCGAAGGCGCTAGTGGCGATATCGGCGCTCACTTGGTACGCGCTCACCAGCCATCATTCTCCGCCCGCATTCCTTGCTTCGGACATAGGAGAAGGCGAGTGGGGGTTGCTTGAGCACAATCATACAGCTCGCAAGATGTCCGAGGTTCTCGCGACGAAATTTCCGACCGGCACCACCGAAGCTCGATTGGTTCAGGAGCTTCGGCGGGAGGGTTTCGAATTTCCACCGCCTCCGCCCAACAACTGCATCCCTCGGGGTGAAACACCATCCGCCGGAAGAGTCGTAAGCTGCTACGACCCGACAAAAATGCTCGAATACACGTGGTCCATCGGGCTGGTTTGCCGAAACTTTATCACTCTTCGATGGTCAACAGACTCCGACGCTAAGATCACGCGCCTAGAAGGATTTTTCAATCCGGGGTGTCTATGACGGCCACATGAAGGAGGAGGATTCACGCACCTTGAGGGATTTTTCTGTCCGGCCTGCCTGTGAGGGGTCACCGCTTTGAATGACGTAACTTCTAGTCCGGATCGCGATAGTCGAACGCTTCTTCTACAAGGTGATCCTTGTGAACAGTTGCCTGAACGGCGTGAAAGACCTTCCAGGCATCGTCTCTGCTAATATCGTTGTTCTCCCGCAAGATCAGCCTCCAGACATCGCCTTCGACAGGCGGAACCTGCTGAAACGGACTGTCTCCCAAGTACAGCGCGAGCCACCGTTCAAGCCGCATACTTGAAGAAAATATTCCCAGAGCTTTGGATTGTCTCTGACAATGCGGGCAATGAAGGCGTCAGCCCTCCGCCTAATCTCCGCGTCGTTGCAGGGGTTCATGGCTGGTTCCTATTCGGCTCTCGATTGGGGGGTCGCGACAGGCATCATGCTACGATTTGGCGCGACAGCCCTCAATGTCTGCCCCGAGCCAAAAAGCGCACCTCCTATAACGGAGTTACGAATTGATTGGAGTATGCGTCTGGCCCGTCCGCAAAATGCTGTAGTCGAGGATGCGTTCCCGCCATCGTCGCCATTGGGAGGTGTGCAGGCTTCTCTCCAGCCGCTCCATGCGACAACGGAGTCGGCCGTAGCGCTTGCGGAATAGGCGCTTGGGACGTTCTGGAAATGGCGCTCTGAGCGAGCCTTCGCCACCGGCTGCACGCCCATGCGCCCCGCCAGGCGGCGTCGAGGTATGCCCGATATCCCGCTTCAAGGTCGGACCCGCTCAAACGGTCAGGGACAAAACTCAAGTCCAAGGAACCTGACGCCCACCAGTGCGAGGAATCCAGTTCCGAACTCCAACCATGTGGAGGACACCTCCGCGATTGCCCTATCGGCGCCGCAATTGAGCGCGATTCCAATTGCCGAATTGTTATATTATAACATTCTGCGGGCAAGACCCCGGGGGCGGCTGGGACTTGTGCGGGGAGATTTTTCGTGGTCGGCCCCACCGATCCGTTGCTCCGATCCGTCATCGCGAAATCGGCGGTCGCTCGCACCGCTCTCGTGGCTTGCATCGTCGGTTGCCTGTGGCTGGCGATCGGCTGGGCGGAGGCTCTGCCATGACGCCATCCGCCATTCGATTGAACGACGCGTCTGTCACGTATGATCGCCACCCCGCCGTTCATCACCTCGACGGTGCGTTTGCCTTTGGGAGCATGACCGCGATTGCCGGGCCGAACGGCGCTGGCAAATCAACGCTCCTGAGGGTGCTGATGGGCGAGCTTCCGCTGGCGTCGGGGGCGATCGACCTCCGCGCATTGGGCCCCACTGACATCGGTTATTTGCCGCAGGCAGCCGAGATAGACCGCCGCTTTCCGTTGACGGTCGGCGAGACGGTGCTGCCGGGGGCGTGGCGGCAGGCCGGCGCATTCGGCGCTGTCTCCGCCAAAAGCGCGTCGGAGGCGCGGCGCGCACTTGCCGCAGTCGGCCTTCCCGACTGCGAGCGGCGCCCGATCGGTTCGCTCTCCGTAGGCCAGTTCCAGCGCGTTCTGTTTGCGCGTTTGCTGCTGCAGAATGCCAAGGTCATCCTGCCCGATGAGCCTTTTACCGCAATCGACGCCCGGACCACGCACGATCTGAGTGAGAGCCGACTGGTTGGGCGGCCGCCTCGCCGGCTGTCCCTTCACAAGCGTTTTCGCAATTACGCCGTGCTCGCCGGGCAGATCGCGTGACCGTTCATCCGAGATTTCCCATGCTGATTGTCCGATCATTCTGGAATGCGTGTGTCGTTCTTGCGGATTGGCTGTTGGCATTGTACGCGGCCGCGGCCTCTCCAGTGCGCATCGGGGTGTCGGACCATGTCTATGAGGATATGGCGCAGCAGATCGGTGGGCGCGCCGTTACCGTCTCGCTCTTTCAGCATCCAATATCCACGCTCCCGGCCTTGGACATTGTCATTTGCGGTTGTTCGCGAAGCGACGCCTGGTTGGCCGAAGCGGGACAGCGCGGGACGCACGTCCTTGTCATCAGGGCATCGAATCAATCCGCCGCTCATCGGGCTGACATGGAGCCTCCATGGTACGACGTTCAGGGAATGGCTCACCTGACGCAAACCTTGGCCGCAGACCTGACGCAACGCGCGCCTGCCGAAGCAGAATACATCGCCTCCAATACCGCGCGCGCAATGGCAGGCTTTTCCGCTCTTGATCGGCGGATCGAGGAGGTCGCGAAGAACTATGCAAATTCCGATGCCCTCCTGGCCGACGAGTTGTTTCGCAACATGGTCGACCGTTTGCGGCTCAAAATCCGGGATGAGGACTACCTCAAGAGCCTTAAACCGGGGATCCAGCCTTCGGCGAAATCAATCGCCCGCCTGAAGGACGCCATCCAGCGATGCGCGGGCAGCATCTTCCTTTATGACAAAGATGCAGCCGGCCCCGCCATCAAGGAACTAGTGGCATTGGCCGGCGACGGCGGCATGCCGGTCGTTGCCCTGCACGAGAGGCCGCCGAAAGGCTTGCACTATCAACAATGGATGCTGCGGCAGATAAACGCGGTTCATGGCGCGCTCAATGAGGCCTCTCCATGACGCGCACGCTCCGCCATCACGGTCTGTCGTGCATCGGAAGCGCGCACCAATGGCTCGCCGCCGCTTTGCTCATCGTCGTGGTTCTCGGAGCGGCGCCGTGTCCGGCCAGCGCACATCCACATATCCTCATCGAGGCGCACGCCGACATTCTCTTCAATGCGCAAGGTCAGATTGTGGGCGTGACGAACGTGTGGGAGTTCGACGACGCTTTTTCCGCATTTGCAATCCAGGGCTATGACAGCAAGAGCGATGGCAACCCCACGAGAGCGGACCTGCAGCCCTTGGCCGAGGTCAATCTCCAATCACTCGCGGAGTATGGGTACTTCACGCAATTCAAGGTCGACGGTGTGCCCATCGCAGTCGGTCATCCCAAGGACTATTACGACGTCTTTGCAGATGAGAAGCTGACCCTTCATTTTACTTTGCCGCTGGCAAAGCCGCTGGATATCCGCGGCAAGACGGTCGAGATCGACGTTTACGATCCCGCTTATTTCGCGGCAATCACCTTCGCCAAGCAAACTCCCGTTCGGCTCGCCGGCAACAGCGCGGGCTGCCAAAGTTTCGTGCACCGGCCCGAGCCGCTTGATCCCGCCGTCGCCAGCCAGCTCGCGGTTATTCCCGCAAACCAGCGAACGCTTCCACCCAAATTGTTCGCAATCACGAATAAGCTCGTCAATGCCACGAGGGTGACCTGCAAATGACAGTCCGACGCCATCACATCGTCGCTACATCGTATATCCGGTATATTGCCGCTGCTGCGGCCTTGATGCTGATGCGCCCCTCCCTCGCTTGGGCAGCGCCAGGAAGTCCGTTCGGTGCCGGCCTTCCTGACGGCAATATCCCGGCAGCAACCTGGTTTCCGCGACTCGCCGGCACGTTGATTTCCATCCAGCTCTATTTCAATCAGCACATCACCGCCGCTGTTCGCGCCATGCGCCATGACAGCAATGCGTTCTGGACGTTGATGGCGCTGTCGTTCTTCTACGGTATCGTGCATGCGGCCGGTCCGGGTCATGGCAAAGCCGTCGTATCATCTTACGTCCTCGCCAACCGCCAAACGCTGCGAAACGGCGTCCTGCTGGCTTTTCTCGCATCGCTCGCCCAAGCCGCCGGCGCTATTGCGCTCATTCTCGTTGCGTCGATGCTGCTGCATCTGACCAGCGTGTCGATCACGAATGCGACCTATCAGTTCGAGATCCTTTCGGACATCCTGATTGTGCTGCTTGGGATTTGGCTGGTCTGGAGCAAGATCCTGCGACCTGCGCGATCCTTGAAGCTCGATTTCATGCCGGTGACGGCGCTGACTCAACCCCAGCGGTTTCTAAGTACGCGCACACAGATGGCAGCGGCCGCATTTCAGGCCGTCGATGCCGCCGCGCTGACGATAGACGCGACGCCTGCCAGGGGTGCCGCCGTCGATGTGCACCACGTCTCGCAGGCTGATGATCGCGGACATGAGCATGACCACGCGCACGATCATCGCCACAGTTGCGAGTGCGGACACGTCCATATGCCGGATGCCCGCATTGCTGCGGGTTCGTTGGATTGGCGGAAGGCCTGGACGGTCGTCGCGTCGACCAGCTTACGACCCTGCACGGGCGCGCTGATTGTCCTGGTATTTTCTATTTCACAGAAGCTGCTGCTGGCGGGAATCGCTGCGACGCTGATCATGGGTTTGGGAACCGCCATCACGGTCGCCTCGCTGGCGGTTCTTGCCGTCTCCGCGCGCCAGACCGCATCGGTATTGACCAGCGCCAACAGCCCACTCGGGCGCCGAATCATTCGTGGCCTGGAGGCCTGCGGCTCGATCGCGGTCTTGCTATTTGGTGTCCTGCTATTGGCCGGAAATCTCTTTCTATAGTCTATTCGTCACATTGGAGGCCGGGAAAACGCTCAACACCAAGTCGCTTCTGGAACATTTGTGCAAACTGGAAACTCGGCGTACCCAATGTGTTTCCGCCTTTTCTCACCGCCCATTTCCGTCGCACGGGTCGGGTGTCTCGAGAGGAGGATTGATCCGGTGCCGTCAAGATACGTCCTGAATCTGCGCAACCTTTTCTGTCTCGTCGTGACCGCCATCGTCGTGGTCATGTCGCCGCAATCGTCCGCTGCTGAGCCGCCCCCGGACATTCCGGCTTGGCTCGCAACCCACATCGGCGAAGCCGAAGGTCAGATTGCACGACCGGTGTTGGCGAGAGCGCGCACGCTTTACCTGCAAAAGGTGAACGAAGGCGTGGTACGGAACCCATGCTATTTCGCGATGGACGCGACGCGTCCCAACATTTCAAGTAATGGCAAACCAGAACGCCGATTTTATATCGTTTGCGAGACCGAGCGATCCTTTCGCGCGATTTCCTCGGGTCACGGTGGCGGCCGCAGTCTGAAAGGTATCGCGGATTTTGCAAATGGGCGACGATGCGCGAAGAACTTCGGCAATGCGCTTGACTCCAACCTGACGGCTGGCGGCAGCTATATAACAGGCGAGACCAAATCCTCATTCAAAGGCTATTACCGCACCGGCGGAATGCACGACGTCATATTCCTACGCACGTTCCTTCAATTCGATGGTGACGGAGAAACCGCGAACGCAAGGCAGCGCGCCATTGGCGGGCATGAAGCTGCCACGTTGAAAAATGTGTGCCTGCGAAAAGACCCAGGCAGCCCGTACGCAGACCGGGACGGGTACGTCCCGTTTGGAACGCGCGTAGATTATACGGGTGGCCGCAGCGACGGCTGCACGAGCTGGTCGCCATCAGACGCTCAGAAAATCATTGAGATGACGAAAGACAATCCGACGACGCTCTACATCTATCCCAGCGCGGTGGACGTTGATGCCGTCGCGCAAATGGTGACGAGCGGTCGCCCACCATCGCGCGCTGGCCTGTATTGGAACGCCTCGTGCTTGAAAGAAATCGGCGCACCGAAATTCTGGTCAAAGGAAATTCTTGAGCCGATCCTGGCCCAGTACAAGAAGGATCATCCGGTGCCGCCTTCGCGGCCGCCGCCGATTTGCAAGAGGCGGTGAGCAGCATATACTGATCTCCAAGCCGGGCTTGTTGGTCTTTTGCGAGACAGAAAAAATCTTCGACCCGGAAGAAGGTTTATGGCGATACGCCAGTCCCCACGAGATTTAATAAGAAACCCGATCCGGCATGTGGCTCACTGGACCAGGTTTCGAGATCCGGCTGAATCCGACCGCAAGGTGACGGCGACGAATTTATTTGGCTTCAATGTCCCGCGCCGTTGCTGAGAGATCGACGCTTAATCCGGTCGCGCCTGGAGCGGATCGGTCACTAGCAGCAGCCGCCATTCCGCGGGGCCTTTCAACGGCGGCGATCGGTGTCGCAATGGGCTGGCGTGGCCAGTCCCAAGCGACCCTTTCATGATTGCGACATCGCCCAGACTAAAGCGGTTAAGAACCGTCTCGTCCGGCTCGGCGTCGGGCGACGCCAGCGTAATGTCATTTGCGATCCATTCGGTCGCCCGACCATGATACGTGCAGAGAAGGCGCATCGGCACGCGATCGGCGTGAAACCGCGGGCATTGTTGCTCCGTCACCCAGTCGAGGCGGAGGCGAACAGACGAGCTGCCGGACAATTGCGCAAACAAATCTGCAAGCTGCTGCGCGTCTTGAGCGAGTTCGGTGCCCCCTTCCCGGGCAACAGGATTGCCAACCAACAATTCAGACCGGATGGTCGTCTCGACGTCCTTGGTCGAGAGCTCCCGATCGATGCCGCACGACCGCTCCACCAGATCCTTGCCGCGGATTTGCGAAAGCCAGGTCGAAATCGCGCTTGGAACGTCTCGCTGCCAAACGGCGAGATTTATTTCGGGTCGCAGGATGTGCGTAAGCCCGAT
Source organism: uncultured Hyphomicrobiales bacterium (assembly GCA_964449645.1). Taxonomy (GTDB): domain Bacteria; phylum Pseudomonadota; class Alphaproteobacteria; order Rhizobiales; family Xanthobacteraceae; genus CAYVBN01. Next base: position 4,614 of record CAYVBN010000031.1, on the reverse strand, counting down.
CCGCTCGGTCCGGAACACCGCGTGCTCCGGGTCGTCATTCAGACGTGCATATTGGCGTGCCGCACTATGATTATAATTGATCATGAGCGTCATTGCCGTTTGCCGGGAGGCGACACGCCGGCGCTGAGGCTCTGCGCCAACTTGGCAAGGGTTGCTGCCGTCCGCGCCGGGCCGCTGTGGTGAACCATGCGCGGAAGCATCTCGGCGAGCATGACCGTAACCAACGTTTCTTCCGGAATTCCCTTGCGCTGCAATCGACTTATCGCGCGGGTGAATGCTTCCTGCGCCTCTTGAAAGCGCGGCGGCAAGTTGAGCGCATCGACGTCATCGGGCGCTCTGAGCATGCGATCGCGGAGTCGATCAAGCGGATCGTGTTTCACGCTTCGCCGACCTGCCATACGGGAAAGGGATCAGGAAGACGCTGCCATGCTTCCGGTGTGAAGCGCTCGGGGTCGCCGACCAGGCAGCCATCGAGGCGTCGGCGGATATCTGCTTCATTCATCGGATCGATCCCAATGAAGACGATCTCCTGCCGGCGGTCGCCCCAGACGGGGTCCCAATAGGATCTCATGTTCTCGCGCCACGCGGAGTGATCGGGCCAACGGCTTTTCGGGACGGCGGACCACCACAGACCACGTTTTGATGTACGCATCATCGCCCCGGCCTGCGCCAATTCACCAACGAAATGCGGCCGTGTCGCCAGCCAGAAGAAGCCCTTGGCACGGACAACACCTGGCCAGGGTTCGTTGCAGAACGCCTGAAAGCGTGCGGGATGGAAAGGTCGCCGCGCCCGATAGACAAAAGAGCGAACGCCATATTCCTCCGTCTCGGGAACGTGATCTTTGAAGCCGTTCAACTCCCTGAACCAGAGTGGATGCTGCTGCGCCTTCTCGAAATTGAACAGACCTGTGTGCAAGACGGCATTCAGTGGCGCTTCGCCGAAATCGACTTCCAGGATCTTCGCGTCCGAGTTCAAAGAGCGGATAATGACTCTTGCCGCTTCACGCCGTTCAGCCGAGGTCGCCGAGATCTTATTCAGGACGACAACATCGGCGAACTCGATCTGCTCCACCAGAAGATCAACGAGGGTCCGTTCATCGTCGGAGCCGGCAGTCTCACCGCGATCCCGCAAGAAATCGTGGCTCGAATAATTGGCGAGCAGATTGGCCGCGTCCACGACCGTTACCATTGTGTCGAGGCGCGCCACGTCGGAAAGGCTGTTGCCGGCCTCGTCTCGGAATTCGAAGGTGGCGGCGACCGGCAAAGGCTCGCCGATACCCGTCGACTCGATCACCAGCGCGTCGAACCGCTTGCTCTCGGCAAGCTTGCGAACTTCGATGAGAAGATCCTCCCGCAGCGTGCAGCAGATGCAACCATTCGTCATCTCGACAAGAGATTCTTCGGTGCGCGTCAGACCGCCATCCTGGCGAACCAGTTCGGCATCGATGTTCACCTCGCTCATGTCGTTGACGATGACCGCGATCCGTTGACCTTCCCGATTGGCCAGCATGCGGTTGAGCAAGGTGGTTTTTCCCGCTCCAAGAAAGCCAGACAGGACCGTGACCGGAAGTCGGGTATCAGCCATGCTCATCGGCTCCCTCGAAAGGCGTAGATGCAATATGTTATGTTATAACATAACATATTGGCAGGGCAAGGGTTCTTTGACATCGAGGATTTTCGGGAGCTGCAGGAGCGATGCGGACGGAATCCGTGCCGGTTGGGCTGCCTTAGTGGCCGCAACGCAATCTCACGCGCGCACCTCGTTCGCTGCCTCGAACCCTGACAACGGTTTCTCCAATTTTCTGAAAGCTTGCAGCTCGGCTGCAGAATCGAAGACCCGATCAGGGTTCGAGGCTTTCAACCCTGCGGCATCTCCTTCCCCACGGAGCCGGCGCGACCGGCCATGCCCCGGCTGCAGAGCGTCGACGGTGGGCAAGGGCCTGAAACCCGGTCCCGGGTTGATGCAGATCAATTCTCCACCGCACGAGTTCGCCCAAGTTGCTCGCGGTAATTCAAGGCCTGCTTCTTTGGCGCCGTCGCGAAGACGGGCGGGGGACAATGATCGCACAACTCACTCGCAACGAGCGGCAGATCGCGCTCGCGATCCTCCTGGCGCTGGCACTTGTCGGCCTCGTGCTGGCCGCCGTCGCGCATGACGACCCGCTCGGCGTTCACGGGGCACTTGTCCTCGTGCTCGCGTTGCTCGGGATTTTCGCCATAGGTTCGCGCTTCTACGCACCGGAGCCGCCGCGCGAGCGGCTCGACCGTTATTACGATGATCCGAGCAAGATCGGGATCGTCCTCGCGATGGCCTGGGTCGCATTCGGATTGTTCGTCGGGGACTGGGTGGCGTGGCTCCTGGTGAGCCCAGACCTGACCTTCGATGCTGGCTGGGCGAGCTTCGGGCGTCTGCGCCCTGTCCACACGACCGCCGTCATCTTCGGCTTCGGAGGCAACGCACTCATCGCAACCTCCTTCTACGTGATGCAGCGCACGTCGCGCGCCCGCCTGCCCGACCAGCTCAGTCCGCTGTTCGTATTGTTCGGCTACAACCTATTCTGCCTGCTCGCCGCGACGGGTTACCTGCTGGGGGTCACCCAATCGCGCGAATATGCCGAGCCCGAATGGTACGCGGACATCTGGCTGACGATCGTCTGGGTCGTCTATTTCATCGTCTATCTTCGCACGCTGGCGCGCCGCAAGGAGCCGCACATCTATGTTTCCAATTGGTATTACCTCGCATTCATCCTCGTCGTGGCGATGCTGCACATCGTCAACAACCTTGCAGTGCCCGTGTCGTTCGCGGAAGCCAAGAGCTACTCGCTGTTCTCGGGCGTGCAGGACGCGATGACGGAGTGGTGGTACGGCCACAACGCCGTCGCGTTCTTTCTGACGTCCGGATTTCTCGGCATGATGTACTATTACATGCCGAAACGCGCCGGCCGCCCCATCTTCTCCTATCGGCTGTCCATCATCAGCTTCTGGGGAATCACCTTCTTCTACATGTGGGCGGGCTCGCATCACCTCCATTACACGGCCCTGCCGCACTGGGTGCAGACGCTCGGCATGACCTTTTCGGTGATGCTGCTCGTGCCCTCGTGGGCCTCTGCCGGCAACGCGCTGATGACGCTCAACGGCGCCTGGCACAAGGTGCGCGACGACGCCACCCTGCGCTTCATGATGGTCGCTGCCGTGTTTTACGGACTGACGACATTCGAGGGCTCGTTCATGGCGATCCGTCCGGTGAACTCTCTGTCGCATTACACCGACTGGACCGTCGGCCACGTTCACGCCGGCGCGCTCGGCTGGGTCGCGATGATCACGTTCGGATCGATCTACGCATCCGTACCGTGGCTTTGGAATACGAAGACGATGTACTCGCCGAAGATGGTCGAAGTGCACTTCTGGCTCGCGCTTGCAGGCACCGTCGTCTACGTCTTCGCCATGTGGAATTCCGGAATCATCCAGGGCCTGATGTGGCGGACGTACAACGAAAGCGGGACTCTGGCGTATTCGTTCGTCGACTCCCTCGTCGCCATGCGTCCCTATTACATCGCGCGCGCCGTGGGCGGATTTCTCTTCCTCGCCGGCGCAGTGGTCGGATGCTGGAACGTCTGGATGACAATTCGACAGGCTTCCGGCTTGCCGCAGGGAGCTTTGCTGAACGAGAAAGCGCCGGCCGGTGCGCGGGCGCTCCAGCCGGCGGAGTGAGCACGATGTTCGGACTGCATTACCGGCTGGAACGCAAGTCGATCCTGTTCGTGCTGGCCATCGTGCTGGTCGCGAGCATCGGCGGCCTCGTCGAGATCGCGCCGCTGTTCACGATCCATCAAACGGTGGAGGACGCACCGGGGATGCGTGTCTACACGCCGCTCGAGGTCGCGGGTCGCAACATCTATATTCGCGAAGGCTGCTATGCCTGTCACTCGCAGATGATCCGCACCTTGCGCGACGACGTCGAGCGATACGGCCATTACTCGCTTGCGGTCGAGTCCAAGTACGACCACCCGATGCTGTGGGGATCGAAGCGAACCGGCCCCGATCTCGCACGCATCGGCGGAAAATATTCCGACCAGTGGCACACCGCTCATCTCGACAACCCGCGCAGCGTCGTGCCGCAATCGGTCATGCCGGCCTACGGCTGGCTGAAGCGCACCGAGCTCAAGACCGATGATCTCGGACTCCACCTCAAGGCCCTTCGCACCGTCGGCGTGCCCTATACGAATGAGATGATCGCCAACGCGCCGGCGGACGCATATGGGCAAGCCGCCCCGGACACGCCGTACGCCGAAGGCGTGGTCAAGCGTTACGGAAACGCCACGAATGTGAGGGCGTTCGACGGAGCACCCGGCGTGCTCACCGAAATGGACGCGCTCGTCGCCTATCTGCAGATTCTCGGCGGGCTTACGCAGGTCCCGGACGATGCGGCTGCGATCGGCAAGGAGCAGCCATGAGCTTCGCCCACGATACGGTCGTCTGGTTCTCTAAGTCCTTCGGCCTGTTCTATCTGCTCGCGCTTTCGTTGGCGGTGGCCGTGTACGCCTACTGGCCGTCCAACAAAAAGCGGTTCGAGAAGGCCGCCGATTCGATACTCCACGAAGAGGATACGCCATG
>CAYVBN010000030.1:0-18504 GCA_964449645.1 uncultured Hyphomicrobiales bacterium | reverse complement strand
CACGCAGCTCCCGATCACGCCGCAGCGGCTGAAGGCCCTGATCGACGGCAGGTCTGGGCGACCCTCGTGAAAGCGCACGGCGCGCCGCGGGAGCCATCGTCGCGTCATGCTGTCGACATGGCGGGGCGCCGGGGCAATCCTACAGCCTGCTGCCGTGAATGTGTCTGACCGGCACCGAGGACGCGTCGAAGCCTTCGAGGCATCTCGTATTCACCGCCCATCCGTCGAAGGGCTGTACGCCGGCCGCGCGCTCCTCCGGCGTCGACTCGCTCGGCTTCCGGAACGGCAGGATGCCGCAAACCGAACAGAAGTAGTCCGCCGCGGTCCGCGATCCCCAGCGATAAACCGACAATTCGTCGAGCGGCGTCAGCAGACGGAACGCATCAGCCGGGACGCGGAAGATCAGCGCACCGCGTCTCGAACAGATGGAGCAATCGCAGACCCGCACATGATCGATGTTCGCATCGATCTCGAAGCGAACGGCCTTGCAATGGCATGACCCCCGATACGTCCTCATCATCGCTGGCTTGCTCCCGCCGATCCTCACCCGTGCACCGCCACGAAAAATCGCGCGTCAATGCGCCTTCATGTTTCATGTGCATGGTGCATCCATGATGTTTTCGCCATGTCGCGGCGGCGTTGCCGGTCCCGATTCCGAGTGTTATACGACGAACCTCTGTGCGGGGCGCGCCGGGTTCCGTTGAACAGCCTACGAGGCCGTAGTCCGTATGCGATGGTGGCGCGATAGCCAGCGACTGGGGTCGGCATTGGCGGGCTTCGCCATGCTGCTCCAGCTTGTGCTTTCGTTCGGCCATCTGCACCTGCATGACCTCACGGGACAGTCGTCGAGCGCAGTTCGCTCCGCTGCGGCGGTCGCCGGCCACACGCTCGACAAGCAACATCCGACCAACGCGCCCGGCGACGAGGACGGATGTCCCATCTGCACAGTGATGCACATGGTATCGGGCGCCGCCTTGCCGACAGCGCCCGTGATCCTTGTTCCTGGCGATTACAGCCGGCCGCATCAGACCGCGTTCGTTCGTTTCAACGTCGTCGCGCGCCGCTACGCCTTATTCCAAACCCGAGCTCCACCCCGCGCCTGACGGGTCTCGTCCTCTCCCCACGCAATCGCCATGAGACTGCACGGCTTCGCCGTGGCGCACGCGTTGGGGCCAGGGACGCACGAGACCCTCATCTCACCAGTTCGATCAGAACACAGGCGAGGTTCAGGGGGTTGGCATGGGTGGACTACGACCGAATTATTTGCTCGGCAGCTCGATCTTGCTTGCGCTCACCGCGAGCGACGCGGCGCTGAGCCAGACTGCGCTGCCGGAGATCAACGTGACGGTGGCGAGCCCGATCGCGCGCCGCCCTCCGGCGCGACCGGTTCGCCGGGCGCCGGCAGCTCCCGCCTCTCAAACCTCTCCGGCACCCGCGCCGGAAGAGCCGGCTTCGGCACAGCCGGCCGAAGCGCAGCCCGGCACCCTGCCGATCGTCACCGACCAATTTGCCACCGTCACGGTCGTGCCCAGTGAGGAAATCCGCCGCAACGGAGCCACCACGCTCGGTGACCTGCTGGTGAACAAGCCCGGCATTACGGGATCAAGCTTCGCTCCCGGCGCATCGAGCCGCCCCATCATTCGCGGCCTCGACGTCAACCGCGTCGGCATCGTGGAGAACGGCGTGAGCGGCGGGGGCGCCTCCGATCTCGGCGAAGATCACTACGTGCCGATCGACCCGTTGACGACCAGCCAGGTCGAGGTGATCCGCGGGCCGGCCACCCTGCGCTATGGCTCGCAGTCGATCGGCGGGGTCGTGAGCGCCGAGAACAACCGCATTCCCGACCATCTTCCCTGCGCCGGCTTGGCCAGCACGTCGGCCCAATCCGGTTCCGAACACACGGATAAGGGTTGCATCACCGGCGAGCTGAGAGGATCCGCCACGAGCGTCAGCAACGGCTTCGATGGGGCCACGCTGATCGATGCCGGCTACGGCCATTGGGCGGTTCACGTTGATGCGTTCGGCCGTACCGCGGAGGACTACCGTGTTCCGCACTATCCTTATCTGACGCCGCCGGACCCCGCGGACGCTCCACGCGCCACGCAGCCGGGCGCGTTTCACGGCAGGCAGCCCAACTCATCCCTGCATACCGACGGTCAGTCGGCCGGCGCGTCGTACATTTTCGACGACGGCTACGCAGGCTTCGCCGTCACGCAGAACAACGCGCTCTATCACATCCCGGGAATCGACGGCGAGGATCACAACACGCGCATCGACTCGCATCAGACCAAGCTTACCGGCAAGGGCGAGTATCGCATGCAGTCGAGCGGCATCGACACAATTCGCTACTGGCTCGGCGTGACGGATTACAAGCACAACGAATTGGGATTGGCCGACGACACCAATCTGGCGAGCGATGGTGTCCGCCAGATTTTCACCAACCAGGAGCAGGAGGGCCGTGCGGAGGTCACGCTTCTGCCGTTCGACCTGCGTTTCGCGCAAATGACGACCGCGATCGGCGTTCAGGGCGGGCATCAACGGCTGACGGCGCCCAGCCCCGACAATGCCGGGCTATGGGACCCGAACTCCAACACGCGCATTGCAAGTTACGCCTTCAATGAGTTCAAGCTGAGCGAAACGACCAAGGCGCAGGTTGCCGGCCGCATCGAGCACGTCGATCTTTCCGGATTCGGCCGCTCGTTCCCCGGCACGGGCGAGATAGTGTCCACGCCTGCCGCCCCGAGCTACACGCCAAAAAGCGCCAGCGTGGGCCTTATCCAGAACCTTCCTTGGGACCTGGTTGGCAGCCTCACCGCGCAATACGTCGAGCGGGCGCCGAAACCGGCGGAGCTCTTCTCGGGCGGGGCGCACGATGCGACGGCGACTTTCGACAAAGGAAATCCCGACCTCGCGATCGAGTCCGCGCAATCGCTCGAGGTCGGATTGCGCCGCGCCGCCGGGCCATTCCGTTTCGAAGCCACTGCGTACTACACGCGGTTCAATGGTTTCATCTTCCGCAGTCTCACCGGAAACACATGCGATGACGCCGGCGTTTGCGGGCCCGGCGTTGGCGATCCGAACCTGCGCGAAGCCCTGTACTCGCAGCGCGATGCCGTCTTTCGCGGGGGTGAATTTCAGAGCCAGCTCGACGTAAACCCGCTCTGGCGGGGATGGTGGGGCATCGAGGACCAGTTCGATGTCGTGCGCGCCACCTTCACGGACGGCACGAACGTGCCGCGCATTCCCCCGGTTCGCGTCGGCGGCGGCTTGTTTTACCGCGACGACAACTGGCTCGCGCGCGTCAATCTCCTGCATGCCTTCGCACAGAACGACATTGCCGCGATAGGGGAGACGCCGACACCCGGCTACGACGATCTGCGGGTCGAGGTCAGCTATCGCCTCAAGCTCAATCCGATCCCCTACGGCTTCCGCGAGATGACGGTCGGTCTCGTGGGTACAAATCTGCTCAACAACGACATGCGCAACGCGGTTTCCTACACGAAGGACGAGGTCCTTCTGCCGGGAGCCAGCGTACGCGTCTTCGCGAACCTGAAGTTCTAGGCGCCTGGGCAACGAGCCGGGCGCCGGGCCGACAACCAATCAACAAGACGAGGCTTGGGATGAGCAATGAGAGACACGGACGGGAGAGCGCCGCCGTTTCCGATCGAAGCGATTTTCGCCGCCGCTTCGTCACGCGAGTGAACTTGGCCTGCTGGCTCTTGGTCGCCGCAAGCGTGACCGCGCACGCGGCGGAATCCGACGCCTCGACCGCGGTCAGCACGGCGGTTCTGCCCCGCGATCTCTCGCCCTGGGGGATGTTTCTCTCCGCCGACATCGTGGTCAAGGCCGTGATGATCGGCCTTGCCTTTGCGTCGGTCGTGACCTGGACAGTCTGGCTCACCAAGACGATCGAGCTTATCGGCGCCAAGCGTCAGCTTCGCGCCGGTCTGCGCGTCCTCGATCGGGCCGGTTCGCTGACCGATCCCGCGCTTCTCGCGGTGAAAGGATCTGCGGCGAATTTGCGGGCGGCCGCGATCACGGAGATGCGACTGTCGGCCGACGCCCGTGAGCGAGACGGGCTGAAGGAGCGAATTGCCTCGCGCCTGGAGCGCATCGAAGCCGGTTGCGCCCGCAGGATCAGCCGCGGCACCGGCGTGCTCGCCACGATCGGCGCGACCGGGCCCTTCGTCGGGCTGTTCGGCACGGTGTGGGGCATCATGAACAGCTTCATCGGAATCTCGAAATCCCACACCACCAATTTGGCGATCGTGGCACCCGGTATTGCGGAGGCTCTGCTCGCCACCGCTTTCGGTCTCGCCGCCGCCATTCCGGCCGTCGTCATCTACAACGTGTTCTCGCGGTCGATCGCGGGATATCGCGCGTTGCTGGGCGACACCGATGCCGCCGTGATGCGGCTGGCGAGCCGCGACCTCGACCGTGCCGGGCCGCATGGCTCCGTAATCGCGCCGGCCGCGGAGTGAGCGATGGCCGTACGCCTCGATCACGGGAAAGACGAGCTCGACGAGGTCCACGAGATCAACGTGACTCCGTTCATCGACGTGATGCTGGTGCTCCTGATTATCTTCATGGTGGCAGCGCCGCTCGCCACGGTCGATATCTCCGTCGATCTGCCCGCATCCACCGCGCAGCCGCAGCCACGCCCCGACACGCCTCTGTTCCTCACCCTCAAGTCCGATCTTTCGCTGTCGTTGGGAGATGACGCCGTCACGCGCGAGGCGCTTGGTCCCGCGCTGGAGCGCGCCACCGACGGGGACAAGGACAGACGCATTTTCCTGCGCGCCGACAAGACCGTGCCGTACGGAGAGCTGATGGAGCTGATGAACGCGCTGCGTGCTGCCGGCTTTCTCAAGGTGGCGCTGGTCGGACTGGAGAAGACGCCGTGACTGCGGCTGCGCGCGAACGTCACGACCTCACGCGCTGGGTGGTGAGCGGCGCAGTGGTGCTTGGACTGCACGCCGCAGGATTTGCCGGTCTGATGCGGTGGCAAGTGGTGTCCGAGGGAGACGAGGGGACCGAGGTCGTCATGGTCGACCTCGCGCCATATACCGAGCCAACGACCACGCCATCGAACCAGGACATTGCGCCGGGGCCGCTGCAGCAGGAGGCGGCGCCCCCGACCGAGCCGCAGCCGGACAGGCAAGAGGAGACCACCGAGCAGAAGATCGACCTTCCGCCGCCGGCGCCTAACCCCGAGGTGGTGCTGCCGCAGCAAACGCCCAAGGCCGAACCGCCGCCCAAGGAGCAGCCTGCCCCTGCCGCGCCGATCGCCACCGCACCCCCGCCGCCTCGGCCATCGCGGGCACAGGTCACTTCATGGCACCGCAGCATTGCGTTGCAGCTCGAACGCCATAAAGGCTATCCGGCCTCGGCGCGCTCGCGGCATCAGACCGGTGTCGTACAGGTCAGCTTCGTCATCAATCGGACCGGCCACGTCGTCAGCAGCCGGATCGTGCAGAGCTCGGGCGTCGCCGCGCTTGATCAGGAGACGCTGGCGACCGTGCAGCGCGCCCAGCCGTTCCCCCTGCCGCCGCCGAATATGCCGGGACAAACCTTCGATTTCACGGTGCCGATCAGGTTCAACATTCGGTGAGTGCGCACTCTGTCGCCATCGTCGAAAGGGCGGTGCAATGGCCTGCAGATCGCGTGATAGCCGCGGGGTAGAGAGACCGAGCCCTATCCCTGGCTCGATCCGCTTGTTGGCAGGCACGATGGAGGGGGCGCTTTGCGCCGCGTCCCTGCTGCTCTGCGCGGCCGGAGAGCTGGACGCGAAGGATTTGGATGCCTTGGCCGGGTTTGTCACGCCGGCCTATGTTGCCATGGACTTCACGGCAATTTGCGCGCGAAACGACTCTCAATTCATCCCTCAGAACTCTGGACCGCGTGGAAACGCCATCCAATACGCCGAGCAGGTCAAGGACGAGGCAATCACCTCGCTCACTCCGCAGGAAGCGGCGAGTGTCGTCAAAAAGGCAGCCGATGCGGCGCGATCCATCGCGCGTCGAAAACTGCAGGAGCTGCGGGCAAAAGCGCCGAAAAACCTGCGCAAGGAGGTCGATCGCTGGTGCTCAAATCAAGCCAGAAGCTTCGTTCGGGAGTTCATCGACACGTACGACAGGAAGCACGAACTGCTGCAGCGTCAGATGGAGGCGGCAAAACGATGAGCCCGACTTTGAGCGCCCACTTGCCGGGCCCGGCGCATGCGATGCTCTCTGGCGCATGATCCGGCGATGTGTCAGCGGTTCGCCGGCAAGATCATGCGCCAGGTCATAAAATTGGAGCGCGATCGCGCGTTAGATAGGCACATGGACGCAGCGGTCGTCCTCGTCATCATGAAGCGCCTTCCACAACGTCCGTCCCGCAACGCTCATGTTCGTTTGAAACACGGGCATCAAATGGGCCAAGCTCAGGGCTGCACGGCCGCTGAAACATTCAATCCGCCGTTAGCACCCAGCCTGTCGTCGGCGGCATTCCGTGGCCGAAAGCCTGCGCGATCCATAAGCGCGCCATGCCCTCGAGCTCGCGCGCGTAATCGAGACCGCCGGCATCGCGCGCGTCGAACCCGATGTCCTTCGCCAGCCGGATGATCGTCTCTCTCGCGCCCGCATCGTCCGACGCCACGAATTGCAGCGGTTTGATTTTGCGCTGAGGCGCGTTCGCCATGACCCCGGCGCCGACCTGATTGAAGGCCTTGACCACCTTGGCGGCGGTCTTGCCGGCGATGATCGCCGCCGCCGACCGGTCGGGTGGAACGAGCGGAGCGAGATCGTTCTGGAAGTCGTACGGGTTGATGCAGTCGACCAGCACCTTGCCCGTCAAGTCGCCGCATTCTGTGAGTACGTTGTCGACGGCTGCCCAGTTGACCGCCAGGATGACGACATCGGCTTCCGACACGGCCGCCGCGACGGCCTTGAGAGGGATTCCGTCTCCCGTCGCGTATTTTCGATCGTTCGGGTCACGCACCCCGAAGGCGACATCGTGTCCGGCTGACGCGATGTTGGGGGCCAGCGCCCTGCCGACACGTCCTTTTCCGATCACTGCCACGCGCATCGTTCGACTCCTTGCCTGCAAGCGCTCGAAGCGCAGCCTGAGAGATTCAATCTTTGCACTGCGAGCAGATTATAGCGCGAAGCAGGGGCTTGGCCTGACGTTTCGCGCGGACCGCATGCAACGGCTGCCCAGCGGGCTCGACGCGGTAACGAGGCGCCGCATCCCTTGTTCCTGCAAACGAAAAGCGTATTCGTCTATCCGACACAGATAACAGGTAAGGTGTCCGTCATGACCGCCCTCGACCGGCATGCGCATTGGCAGAACGTCTATACGACCAAAGACGAGAAGGAGGTCAGCTGGTTTCAGGAGAGCCCGACCACCTCGCTCGATTTGATCGCAGCGGCCGGGGACGAGACGCGTTCCGTCATCGATATCGGCGGCGGAGCCTCGCGGCTCGTCGACGCGCTGCTGGCGCGCGGGTATCGGCATGTGGCCGTGCTCGACGTATCGGAGGCCGCCCTGATGGTAGCCAGGCAACGACTCGGCCCCGCGGCGGACGCGGTGCGCTGGATCGCCGCCGACGTTACCTCGTGGGAGCCCGCCGAGCAGTACGACATCTGGCACGACCGGGCTGCGTTCCATTTTCTGACCGCAGCGAGCGACCGTGACGCTTATGTGACACGGCTGAAGCAGGCGCTCCGCCCGGGCGGGCAGGCAATCATCGGCAGTTTCTCGCTCACGGGGCCGGAGCGCTGCAGCGGGTTGCCGGTCGTGCGCTACGATGCGCAGAGCCTCGGCGTGGTGCTCGGGCCGGCCTTTCGCCTGATCGAGACGCGCGAGGAAGCGCATCGAACGCCGTGGGACGCGACGCAGCACTTCCAGTTCAGCCGATTTCAACGCTTGGACCGAGCCTGGACTGAACTGAACCTGGACTGAATCGAGCGCGCGGCCATCTTGCAGGCCGTGTCTTCCCGCCGTGCACGGTCTGCGCGGTGAAATAAAACCTTACTGGCATCGCCGCCGGCGATCCTCGCGCATCGCGTGTGCGACGACCGACTCGTCGAGGTACTTGCCTTTGTGATTGCCGCCGATAGCTGGTCTCACCTATAGTTGGATGCTGGCTGTCAATCGTAATCGGTATGAGTGTGCGCCATGCGCGCCCTCGACAGGTGACCGCGTGCTGTTTTCGATAGCCTTGCGTGCACGAAGGAACGGCTGGCCGATCTGGGGGCCGCTGATTGCGCTCGGCCTCGGGATCGCGGTTCCGGTCGTCCTGTTCTGCGGTTTTCTGATCTGGAACTTCGAGCGCTCGGAAGAGGCCCGCTACCAGGCGCAGGTTGCGACCTATGCGGAGCAAGCGGCCGCGGCGGTCGACCGCGAGCTCAAGGACCGGGTGAGCGTCCTGCGCGCGCTCGCAAATTCCCCGCTCCTCGAGACCGAGGACCTGCGGTCATTCTATGACGAGGCGCGCGGTCTCGCCCGCTTCGTCGATGCCGACGTCGTGCTGTTCGATCCCGTCTCGCGCGCCCAACTGTTGGATACGCGTGTTCCCTTCGGGAGCAAGCTTACCGGCACGCTGCCGGCGCGCGCCCTCAGGGCGCTCGATCCCGGTTCCCAGTCGTTGATCCTGGACGGCCGCATCGACGAATTCGCCGACGACGATTCGGTCATCATCTATCTGCAGTCGACGCGGGCCGGTGCGGCCGCGACCGTGGTCGCCATGCTGTTCGACCGCAAGCGCCTTTCGGAGGTGTTGAAGCAGGACGTTTCGTCGCCGGACTGGACCTCGGCCATTATCGACGAGGACGGCGTCATTCTGGCGCGCTCCAACGCGGCCGCACGCTTTGTGAAAACGAACGCCCCGCCGGATCTGCGAATCGCGCCGCCGCGCGGCGAGGTGAAGATCGCCCGCATCCGAAACCTCGACGGCACGCGCGCCCTGGCCGGCTTTGCGCGATCGAATCTTGCCGCCTGGACCGTTGCGGTCACCATTCCGTCCGACGTCATCGAAGCGCCGCTCCTGCGCTCGTGGATGCTGTTCGCGATTGCGGGCAGCTTGTTCGTGGCGCTGTCGGGCGTCATCGCGTTGCGCATCGGAAGCTATATCACCCGTCCGGTGCTCGGCCTTGCGCGGGCGGCGACCGAAGTGGGCCGGGGCGAGACCGTGCGCCCCGTCCTCTCCGGCCTGCGCGAGATCGATCTGGCCTCCGAAGCGCTCAGCCGGGCGTCGGTGGAGCGCAAGAAATCGGAAGAACAAGTCGCGCTTCTCATGCGCGAGCTCGCCCATCGCAACAAGAACGTGCTCACCATGGTGCAGGCGATCGCCCACCGCGCCGCACGCCACGCGAAGTCCGTGGCCGACTTCGAGCACGATTTCTACGCGCGCCTCGCGGCGCTCGCCGGCAGCAGCGATCGGCTGCTGTCCAGAAATTGGACGAGCACGGATCTTGCGGCGCTGGTGCGCTCGCAGCTTTCGCCGTTTCCGCAACTCGATCGCGGCCAGATCAGGCTCGCCGGTCCGCCGATCCGGCTGGGCCCGAGAGCAGCCGAAGGCCTCGGGCTGGCTTTTCACGAGCTCGCCACCAACGCGCTCAAGCACGGGGCTCTTTCGGTGCCCGCCGGGTTCGTCACGATCGAGTGGGCGCTGAGCCGGACGTCGGTGTCGCTGGTCTGGACGGAGCACGGCGGCCCGCCGGTTCGCCAGCCCTCGGTCAACGGTTTCGGGCGCGCGGTGATCGAACGCATGGTCCCGCAACTGCTGATGGCGCGTGCGTCTCTCGAATTCCGGCAAGAGGGGCTTCGGTGGAGCCTGGACGTGCCGCGCGAGTCGGTGGAGGAGGGGGCGACCGACTCGCAGACGACGCCGGCCAAATCGGCCATGGCGTAATCCTGAAGCGGCGCAATCCTCAAGCGTCGCGCGCCGACGCGAGCCTTGCGGCTTGGCCGGCCTATTTCGGCAGGCTGAAGAGCCGCACCGGGTTCGCCTGCATCATCGTGTCGATCTCGGCCTGCGGAACGCCACGCTGCCGCAGCAGCGGCAGGAACTCGGTGAACACCGTGCCGTAGCTGGTGCCGCCGACGTGATGCAGGCGCGTTCGGCGCGCCATGTCGGAGGACAGGATGAGATGCCGCGCGAGGCCCTCGCGGCACGCGGCCGCGACGAGGTCGGCATATTGCGCGTAGCTCGGCCCCTTGGCGAACCCGATCTGATCGACGCCCATGAACACGCCGCGCCGCGCGACTTCGGCGAGCCGCGCCACGTCGACGCGGCCCAGATGACTGACGAGGACGCGCGTGAGATCCATTCCGGCGCGTTCCAGCATGTCCATCTGCCAGTCCGCCTCCTCGACTTGCGTCGTATGGGTGATGATCGACGCCCCGGTCTGCATGGCGGCGAGCGCGGCGGCCTTGAACACGCGCTCGAAGGCGGCGTTTGGCTCTGGGTTGTCCGTTCCGATCTTGATGACGCCGCAGCGGATGTCGGTGCCGTCGATGCCGCTCGTGATTTCCTCCACCATGATGTCGCGCAGCCGTTCGACCGCCCCTTCCAGCGCAATGGGCGGGAGCGGGTCCCAGTAGAACCCGGTGGCGCAGACAACCGGAACGTTTGCCGCCTGGCTGATCCGGCGCACCGCGATCACATCGCGCCCGGAACCCGGGACACTCAGCTCACCAAGGAGGCGCAAGCCGTGCTCGCCGGCGGTCCGGCGCAAGTCGCTGACGATCGCCGGCTCCTCGTCCGGCCCCAGGATGGTGTCCGGTCCTTTCGTGCTCGTCAGGTCGATGCACAGGTGTTCGTGCGCGAGGACAGGTCCCTGCGGAGCCTCGATGTCGCCGGTCACGGTCCTGATCATTGTGTTCTACCCCCATGGATCGCGGATTCCGGCGCTTTCCCTAGACGAGACGGCGGCCGCCAGAAAGTATTACGCCCGCCGCGCTGGGGCGACGACGTGACATGGCTGCGCGGGTACATTTCCGTTGACCGGAGCCGGCAACATTACTAGGCAGAAAGCACATCAATTGTGCGGCTTTGCGTACATTTCGGGGGAGTCGGGAGTGCGAAAGCATCTTAACGCTTGGATCGCGGTCCTGTTCGGCGCGATCCTTTTCGTGAACTCTGGGTCGGCGCGCGCCGCGCAGATCCGGATCGGCTTCGCCAACGGGAGCAGCGCCGATTACGCGCCAGCCTTCGCGGCTGAAAAGCTCGGGTTCTTCAAACAAGCCGGACTGGACGTCAAACTGACGGCGTTCAGAGGCGGAGCCCCGGCGCAGGAAGCCATGACGGCCGGCTCGGTCGACATCATCGCGTATTTCGGTCCGGCCATCGCGCTCGCGGTGAGCAAGGGCGCGAAGGAGAAAATGGTGGCGACGATCGCCGCCGGAAACGCCGGCTGGAACGTCATCGTCCCGGCCGACTCTCCGATCAAGGATCTCAAGGGCCTCGACGGAAAGAAGATCGGCATCAGCACCAAGGCGTCGACTTCCGATATGGCGGCGCTCTGGGTCGCCGAGAAGGCCGGAATAACCCTCCATCAGATTCCGCTCGGCGCCGGAGCGCTCATTCCGGCGCTGCGCTCGCACCAGGTCGACGCCATCGTGTTTTCTGCGCTGCTCACCATGCGGGAGGTGATGAGCGGTCGCGCCCGCTCGCTGATCGATCTTGGCGATGGCATGGAGCCGACCATGGCCGACGTTTACGTCGCCTCGCAGGAGATGATCGACAAGCGGCCGGAGGAGCTTCGGGCGGTGCTGTCGGTGATCTACAAGACGCTCGCTTACATGAAGTCCAACCGCGAGTGGTCGCTGGCGTTTCTCAAGGATTTCGCCAAGGCCGACAGCGACGATCTCGCGGCCGCGCTCTATGACCGGACTCTTCCCAAGCTGTCGAGCGATGGCAAGATCGAGAAGGTGTGGATCGAGAACGGCCTGAAGCTCGCCGCACGCGCCTGGGAGATGCCCGATCTGGCCAAGGTCGACGCGGAGCCCCTCTTCACGAACGATTTCCATCCCGCCGCGCAATAGGATGCGGGTACGCTCTGCCGACGTCCGGGCGGCCTGGGGCTGGCGACTGCTGCTGATCGCAGCGGTTGCCGCGATATGGGAGGCTGCCGGACGGCTCGGCTGGGTCGATCCCGAGCTTCTCCCTCCGTTATCGAAAATCTTCGTCGCTCTCTGGAGGCTGCTCGAGGACACGGGCTTCCGTTCCGATCTCTGGATCACGATCGCCGAGTGCCTGATCGCTTTCGCGATCGTCGCGCCGCTCGGCCTCGCGTCGGGCTTTCTGCTCGGAGAGCGGCCGCGGCTCGAAAAGCTGTTCGGGCCGGCGCTACAGCTCCTGATGACGGTGCCGAAATCCGTGTTCCTGCCGGTGTTCATCCTGCTGTTCGGGATCGGCCTGCAGGAGAAGATCATATTCGCGGTCGCGCTCGCCTACTTCATCGTCGTGCCGACCGGCATCGCGGCCGTCCACGCCGTCCCGCGCGGGCTCGTGGTCGCCGCGCGTGCGTTCGGCGCGTCGCGCCGGCAGGTGTACACGCAGATCTATCTTCCGGCCGTCACGCCGATCATTCTCAGCGGCGCGCGCCTGGGGCTCATCTTCACCATCCACGGCATCATCTTCGCCGAGATGTACGCGTCGTCCGAGGGCATCGGCCGGCGCATCCTGGATTGGGGCGAGTCGTTTCAGATGCAGCCGATGCTTGCCGCTGTACTCCTCGTGCTGATCGTGACGGTGGCTCTCAACGAATCGATGCAGTTCATCGAGCGGTACACCCGCTCGCGTCTCAGCCTCGGAGCGAAATCGTGACGATGCAGTTCGCCGCGGCCGGCACGACCGAGCTCGTTTCGGTGTGCGACGTCACGCAGATCTTCGATTCCGGTCCGGTGCCTTTTTGCGCCATCGACAAGGTCTCGCTCTCCATCCGGGAAGGGGAGTTCGTCTCGATCGTCGGTCCGAGCGGCTGCGGAAAATCCACGTTGCTGCAGATCATCGCCGGTCTCGCCGCTCCGACCCAAGGCGAAGTCCGCATCGACGGCGACAAGGTGCAGGGACCGCGTCCGGACAAGATCGGCGTCGTCTTCCAGGAGCCACTGCTCCTGCCGTGGAAATCGGCGCTCGAGAATGTCGAGTTTCCGCTCGCGCTGAGCGGAACGCCCGTGCGCGAGCGCCGCGCCCGCGCTCTCGAGCTGCTCGAGCTCGTCGGCTTGCAGAAGTTCGCGGACCGGTTGCCGGACGAATTGTCGGGCGGCATGAAGCAGCGCGTGGCGATCGCGCGCGGGCTCGTGCGCAATCCTCGCGTGCTTCTGATGGATGAGCCGTTCGGCGCGCTCGACGAGCAGACCCGGACCCGTATGTGGGAAGAACTGCTGAAAATTCAGGCGCGCAGCCGCTCGACCATCCTGTTCATCACCCATAGCCTGGTCGAGGCGGTCTATCTCTCCGACGTGGTCCTGGTCATGGCGGCCGGTCCGGGCCGTTTCATCTCGCGCATCGAGGTCGATCTGCCGCGGCCGCGGAGCATCGATCTGCTCGGCTCCGAGCGCCTCGGCACGCTGCGCAACCAGATCTGGCATCTCATTGCCGATCCGCAGACCGAGGCCACCTGATGCGGCGCGCCGCCCGTCGCCTCGCTACGGTCGTTCTCGTCCTCCTCGTGTGGGAGGGATTGTATCGCGCCGGCCTGCTCAACCCGGTCGTCGTCGGTTCTCCGAGCCTCGTCTATTCGGCGATGGTGAAGGACGGCGCAACGTTCCTGTTCGCGTTCCGGGTGACCGCCTATGAAATTCTCGTCGCGTCGGCCATCGCCTGGCTCGGAGGCGTTGCCATCGGCGTGGTGGTCGGCGCCAACTTGCGAAGCTCCCTCGTCTTCTCTCCGATCTTCTCCGCTCTGATCGCGGTGCCGCTCGTCGTGCTCTATCCGGTCATCGTCGCGTGGACCGGGATCGGTCCGGTCTCGAAGATCATCTATGGGGCTGCCGCCGGATTCTTCCCGATCGCGCTCGCGGCGGTGTCGGGCATCCGCTCGATCGACCTTCGCTATGCGGAGATGGCGCGCGCCATGGGGGCGACACGCCTGCAGATCCTCACGCAAGTGCTGGTGCGCCTCGCCCTTCCGGCCATCCTGTCCGGACTGCGCATCGGCACCGCGCTGGTGATCATCAGCGTCATCCAGAGCGAGATGCTGTCCTCGGTCGACGGTCTCGGCTTCTGGATCTCGTATCACCGCTCGTTATTCAACGTCGGGCAGGTGTATTTCGGCATCATCCTGGTGCTCGCGACCGCGGCCATCGTGAATCTCGCCGTCTCGGCGCTCGAGCGCCGCTTCGGCCGCCGGCCCGGCATGCAGCAGGCCGTTCCATGACTTCGTCGCGTCGCGTCGTGTCACGTGATCTCTGTGCTGATCTTGCGCAGAAGCGCGAGCAGCCGCGCTCTGTTGCGCTGGCCGACGATGCGGTCGAGATTGCGGTCGTGCCGCTTGGCGCAGGCGGTGAGCTGCCGCAGCAATTTCTCGCCCGAGGGGGTCAAGGTCAGCCGATAGGCGCGGCGATCCTCCCGGGGGCGCGTCCGCCGGACGAGCCCGCGCCACGCGAGATCGTCGAGCGCCGCGACCCTCCTCGCATGTGCGCGCCGGTGCGCTCGTTTGCGAACGTGTTGTCGATCAACCCACCACGCCGTAGGCCAGAATGGCGCGCGTTCGATAGGGCCGCGACACGTCGTCCAGCATCGCCTGCGTGAGCCCGGCGAGTTCGCCGGTGTGCCGGTGCAGCGCACGCATCCGATCGCTGGCATGCGCATGCGACAGAACGAGGGCGTCCATCGGTCCGCGGCTGCGCCCGAGCTGCTTTGCAAACGTCAGCGTGGCGAACGTGTTCGCGCCGGCAAATTCGGCCAGCGCCATGTTGTAGCTGAGCGCGGTTGCGGCGGCACACGTGACCGTATTGCGGACGATCTCGGCCGTTTCGGCCATGTCCTCCTGCCACGCGGAGCGTTCAGCCGGTCGCGGCGCGCACGGGTCGCGGCCGATGCCATTGTGCCAATGGCCTCTCGGATTTTCTGGCCGGCGTGAATCGAGCATGTGTGCCTCCCTTCGGTTTTGCAAATCGGGATTCTCGATCCCGTTGTGGCGTCGGACTTCGACGCAGTGCCTGGCTGCAGCAGAATGGGCGGCGGCGATCTTTCCAGGTGACGGTGCGGCATCGCGCCGCGCAAGCCCGCGGTGCCGGTCAGCCGATCTGCTCAGAGGTGAGAAAAAGTTGTTTCCCCGGGCGGCGTGAAGCCTGCCCGGGTCATATGCCTGCTTGCAGGCGTCCGGCGCGACAGCGCTGTCGAATGGAATGCGCGCGCGACATCATGATGTTGATCTATTTCTGCAGTGCGGCATTACAAGATCATCTTCACGTCCCGTCGTCTCCAATGAATGAGCCAAAGCGCCGCAGCGCGTGACGTGCCTGGCGCGTTGACAGGATTCGTCTCCGCACTACGGTGGGCGCAATGTCCGGCGGTCGGCGTCATCTGATGTGACCAGATTCCGGGCGCGCAGACATTCGCCGCCTTCGGACGCCCGGAAACGCGATCGATTGCCGCAAGGGAGGGGATGCTGAAACCTGCATTTCCGGCGGTCAGTCTGCCGCGCGACGATTATGTCCGCCTCATGCGTCTCGCCCGCCGTGCGCGCCTTCTTCATCATCCGGTCGCGGAATTCCTGCTGGCGGAGGTCTGCCGCGCGAAGATTACCGACGGCGCGTCCGAACGGCAGGCGGTCAGGCTCAACGCGCGCGTGGTCTACCAGATCGACAACGGCAAACCGGAATGCCGGGTGCTGGTGCATCCGGACGACTATGCGTTGCCGGAGCAGCACATCTCGGTGCTGTCGCCGGTCGGCGTCGCGCTCATCGGAATTCGGGCCGGCGACAGAATGCCGTTCCTTGGCACGGACGGCACCCTGCGGTTCGTGACCGTGGTGAGCGTCGAGCCGCCGGCGCTCGCGCCCGCCGAGGTGGACACGACCGAGGCGCAATTCCCTCCCGACGACGACCCGCCCGATTCCGGTCCGCACGCTGCCTAGAGCAAGATCCCGTAAAGCGGATCCCGGTCTTGAGGCAAGATCATGCTCAAATCGTCATGCTGCGCCGTGACGGGCGGCGACGTGGCTGAGATAAGTCCTCGACTTGAGTACGCGCGCCCGGACGCTCCGTCGCCGCGCGTACTCGTCAGAGCGCGTGTGTCGGCAAGTCGGTGGACGCAACAGCGGGCTACTGCGCCGCCGGCCTCTCGACCTGATCCTTCACCCAAGGCACGATGACGTTGTCGAAGATCCATTGATCTTTGATCGTCACCGAGCGGCCCATCGTCATGCCTTTTGGATTGATCCAGGCCGATTTCGGGCTGCCATGGGTGAGCAGCAACATCGTGTCGGCGAACGGCACCTGGCTGTCCAGATAGCCGCCGATCACCAGCATCGGCGCAGTGGGCTTGTCGAGCAAGCCTTCGGTTTCCAGGGACAATGTCGGCATGAGATCGAACGCCTGCTCGACCGACGTCACTCCGAGCATGTGCAGACGCGACGGCACATAGTCAAAGAGGAACTCCTTTGTCTTGAAGGCCGTCTTCTGCCAATCGCGCTGGAAATAATTGTGCACCGGCCCACTTTGCAGGACCGTCCCGCGGATCCGGGTCGGTTCCGCGTAAGCGACCCGTGCGGCCCAGTAGCTGCCCCAGCTCTCGCCGCGAACGACGATGCGCGTGCCGTCCAAGTCCGGACGCGTCTTGAGATAATCAATCAGGCGCGAAAAGACGCGCTCGGCGCCCGGGCGCGCGGCCACTGGAGAATCGCCTGTGCCGGGCATGTCAAGCGTTACCGAGGCAACGCCGGCAGGAAGGAAAGACCGTGTCACGATCGCGGTGTAGTCGTGGAAAAGATCGGTTCCCGCAATGCTGAGCACGACAGGCGGCTTGGCGATGCCGGCAGGACGCTCAAGAAAGGCATGAATCTCCTTGCCTTCGAATGGGACCGTGATCGTTTCGATCTTCGGCTCGGCCAGCCGGCCATATCTTTCGAAAGCGAGTGTCGCCTTGCGACCGCTCTCCTGCTTCTTCGGCGAGTTGGCGAGCGGCCAACGCCCCAACGAATAGAGCCGCCATGCCGAGAGATAGTCCGCTGTCGCGGCGGCGCGGTTCGAGGCTTCTTCCTTCTCGGCACGATCGAAGTACCGGTCGCCGATTTGCATCCACGCCGTGCCCCATTGATCGGGATCAAGGCTGTCGATCTTGGCGAGCGCATCCCGTGCGTCTTCGGATTTTATGCTGAAGACGGGATATGCTCCGCGATCGGCTCTCGCCTGTGTCTCGGCCTTGAGTTCCGGCCAAGTGCGGTTCTGCCATTCCTGCGCGGGAGCGCTTGTGCTGGCAATCATGATGCCGGCTGCCAATGCAACGAGCCAAGGGGTTTTCATATCTTGCTTCTCCCGCGGTGCAGTTTGTCAGGAAGTGAGTGGCGCGAAGGTCAGTTCTTGCCGAGCATCTTCTTGTCGAGCATGACGTGAATGCCCTTCGCCGTGTTGACGACCTGGGTAACCCGCAGATCTGCAGCAAGGCTGCACAGCGTGTAGGCGTCCTCGGCCGATAGTCCGGTCTTTTGCGAAATGAGCGCGATCATGTTGCGCAGCGCGATAACGACCGATTGATCCAGATCGTTATCGAAGGCCATCGTCATGATGTGCGTCGGCGTTTCCGCCATCGGCCATTCGATCGACATGTCCTTGCGGACATGAAGCTCAAAGGTTCCCGTCAGCCCGGTTTCAACCGCATTGACGTTCACTTCGCCGTCGCCCTGCGCCGCGTGTCCGTCGCCGACTGAGAACAGCGCATTCTCCACCAGCACAGGCAGGTAAAGCGTCGCGCCCGCGACGAGCTCCTTGTTATCCATGTTGCCGCCGTTCTTGCGCGGAGGCAGCGTGCTGATGACGCCCCAGGCGGGCGGTGGCGCAACGGCCATCACGCCGAAGAAGGGGCGCAGCGGCAAAATAAGGCCCCAGGGGAGCCGGGCCGTCATCTTGTTCCGGTCGAGCGGAATGTGAATGACGCGGCGCTCCTTGAAGTCGTAGGGCAATGCGCCGGTCAGGGGGCGTATCATGTTGTAGCCCCAGTCATAGGTGAGCTCGATCGACTTGATCCTCACCTCCAGGACGTCACCGGGCCTGGCCCCTCGAACGGCCACCGGGCCGGTGCAAATATGGCCCGGCAGTCGCGGTTTCAGTGCCGAATGAATCGCGACGAGCGCCGGCGGCATCTTGAATGGCGAATCGGGAGGCGGCATTTGGTCGGGCATGCCGGAGACGGTCGTTATCGTGACCGTTTCCCCGCTGTCGATGGTCAGCAGCGGCTTGCGCTCGGCGTCGAAATAGCCCCAGTGCACCGTCTCCGGCGTGGGGGTGATACTGTTTTTGGTCATGTCGAAAGTTCCGATGAGAGCGCGCCTAAGAGGCGTCTGCTTCCGC
>CAYVBN010000029.1:0-9193 GCA_964449645.1 uncultured Hyphomicrobiales bacterium | reverse complement strand
CAGCGTAGTCGCCCATGACATGGCAGCACTGGGCTGAGGTCGCCGACGGACGGATGATGAAAGGATTGGCCTTGCGCTGGGTGACGTCCTCCGCCGCGGCAAGGCTGATCAAAGGCGTTTGGTTGTCGCGCACATAATCGGTGATCGCGAGCAGCTCGAACGCGGCGAGCGGGCCGAGGATGACGTTCACCTTGTCGCGCTCGATCACCTCTTGCGCCTTGGTCTTGGCGCCGGCCGGATTGCCGCCCGTGTCGGCCGAGATCAGCTCGACCTTGCGGCCGCCGAGTGTGTTGTTCTTCTCCTTCAGGAACGTGGCGATGCCCTGTTCCATCTGGATGCCGCCCTGCGCGAGGGGGCCGGTCTTGACCGTGAGCAGGCCGATCTTGAAGGGTGCGTTCTGCGCGATGGCGGGCGCCGCCGGCCGGAACGCTGCCGCCGCGGCTCCCGCGGCGGTCGTGACCATGAAGGTGCGGCGGCTCAACTTACGCGACATTTTTTCCTCCCTTGTTCGTCCTCTGGGGCGGCGCGTGTTTCTCTGCGCCTGTTCTATGTTGTCAATGAGCGGATGCGGCCGGCCGAGGCCGGCCGTCCTCCCGTCGCGGCATCATCCGCCAAGGTATTCCATGATGTAAAGCCCCGCATTGTAGTCGGTGCAATAGACGACACCGTCGCGGTCGACGAAGACGTCGGTTGACTGCACGACGCAGGGACGGTTGGGGCGATGATCGACCAGCTTGCGCGGCGCCGGGGGAACGAGTGCACCCACCTCGATCGGACGGTAATGGTCGCGGATGTCGAAAACCCGCACGCCCGCGTTCTGGTAGGTGGTGAAGATGAGGTCGGAGCTGACGAAACTGCCCGGCCGGTTTTCGTGCAGATTGTGCGGGCCGAAATGCCCGCCCTTGCGGACATAGTCGGCTTCCGCCGGAGTGGGAAACGTCGAGACGCTGACGGGATTGGCCGGGTCGCGGTTGTCGAAAATCCACGTGAGCTTCAGCCCGTCCTCCTGATTGTCGAGCACCGCTTCGTCGAGCACGACGAGCAGATCGCGGTCGGGCAGGGGAAGGCAGTTGTGGGTGCCGCCGCCGAACGGCGGGGACCAGTTGCGGTGCGCGATCAGCTTGGGGGTGCTGCGATCGGTCACATCGATGACGACGAGACCGGCGTCGCGCCACGCGCCGTAAGCGGTGTCCCCGTGCACGATCGCGTGATGAAGTCCGTAGCGGCGCCGATCGGGCCACGTCGGGCGCTCGCCTGCCGCCTGGTTCATGCCGGGCAACCAGTAGCGCCCGGCTTCGCGTGGTCTGGTCGGATCGCTCAGGTCGACCGTCATGAAGATGTAGTCGGTGAATCCGTCGAGCAGCGCCGACACGTAGGCCCAGCGCCCGCCGACATACCAGATGCGATGAATGCCGCCGCCCTCGACCGGCATGAATCCGATCTGCCGGGGCGTCTCGGGCGTGCTGAGATCGTAAACGGCAAGGCCCGCCGTCCAGTCGCGCGCGCCTTTCTGCTTGGCTTCGGCGGTGCCGACCACCTTGCCGACCTGACCGCGGTAATAGGCGCGTTCGTCCGCGAACGCCGCTTCCGCGAACATGTCCTTGGCGTTGACCACCAGCAGCAGGTCGTCGTGCGCCTGAAGGTGGATGTTCCAGGTGTTCGGCGGCGCGGCCAGATAGTTCACGGCACGCGGGCGGCGCACGTCGCGCACGTCCACCACGCTGAACCCCTTGGAAAACATGTGGCCGATATAGGCGTAGCCGCGGCGGACCATGATCTGCACGCCGTCGGGGCGCCCGCCCTGGTCGCAATGGGAGATGAGCCGCATGTTGCGGGCATAATCGGGCTTCGGCAGATCGGCAGCGGTCATGCGGGGCTCGCGGATTGGCGGGATCAGGCGGCGAGAAAATCCGGGACCGCGATCCAATCCATCATGGCACGGTAGTCCTGCAGGGTCTTCCACATCGCCCGATCCTCCGGCGTCCGCAGGCCGACGCCGAGATGAGTCCCGAGCTTGCGTCCGTGCAGCATGATGCGTTCCGCAACCGGCCCGCGCCGGGCCTCGTAGCGCGCGAGCGCCGCGTCGATGTCGTCGGCATCGCGCAGCACGTCGGCGAGCACGCGCGCATCGTCGCCTGCCTTGGCAACCCCGAAGCCCATGTGCGGCCGCGCCGAGGAGGCGGCGTCGCCGACGAGCGCGATGCGTCCGAACACCATGTGCGGCGAGGAGAAGTCATAGATCGGCGTGAAGAACGGACGCTCGATCGCGCGCAGCACGTCGAAGAACGCGGGCGGCAAGTCCCGTTCCGCTTCCGCGCGCATCTCCGCGATCAGGCTCTTGCGGATGAGCGGCGGCGGCACCGAATATTCGTGCTGGTGCCCGGCCTCGTCGACGCACATGTCCTTGAGCAGCTTGTCGTCGCCGACCCGGTACCAGATGAAGTTATAGCGGCGGTGGCCCGGACGCAGATCGTTCTCGAGCCCGGCGATCGGATAGCCGATCACCTGCTGGCGTTCGGGCAAGAAGAACGTGAAATACGGAAAGATGCTCTCGAGCGTTGCGGGCGAGAGATCGGCCTCGTTGGGCGCGCCGCGCCAGATGTAGTAGCCGGCGTAGATCGGCTGCACCTCGGGGGCGACCTGCGCGCGCACGCTCGAGCGGATGCCGTCACCGCCGATCAGAAGGTCGGCGCGCTCGACCGCGCCCTCGGCGAAGTGGACGCGCACGCCACTGCCGTCCTGTTCGACCCGCTCGAAGGTGTGGCCGAGATGATAATGCTCCGGCGCGACGGTCTGCCGGAGCAGGCGCTGCAGGCGGTCCCACGACGTCAGGATCTGCCGCAGCGGCTTTTCGCCGATGACGCGTCCCTTCCGGTCGATCGTGATGCGTTTCTCGACCTCGACGCCGAGATCGCGCGTGCCGGCGCCGCTGAGCTCCAGGGCTTCGAGGAGTTCCGGATGCGTGGTGATTCCCGCGCCGCGCCCGACGAGCTCGACCGTCGAACGCTCGTAGACGTCGACGTCCCAACCGATGCGGGAGAGAAAAGCGGCGCTGAAGAGACCGGACATCGAACCGCCGATGATGACGGCCCGCCGACGTGATTTCGATCGACGCGTTTCCACCCGGACCTCGCTGCGCGTGTTATGAAAGTTCGTAAGCGTTGGGTCAGGCGCGGATTATAGAGGCGGTGTTTCGGCAGCGTCAAAATTGAAAAAATGAGAATTTCATCGCGGAGAATCGCATGGGCCTCGAAACCGGATACGCGCTGGCGGCCTTGATCCTGTACGGTCTCGGCGACTTCGTGTTCAAGCGTGCGGCGGCCGCCGGCGTGAAGGCGCACCAGTTCCTCATGGTGCAGGCCTGGTTCTTCTCCTCGCTGACGTTCCTCTTCGCCGCAGCCACGCACACGCTGGTGCTGACGCCGGCCGCGCTCTGGGGCGCGCTGGCGGGCCTTTTCGTCTTCGTCGGTTTCTACAATTTCGCCCGCAGCCTCGCGGCGGGCTCGGTCAGCATCAATGCGCCGATCTTTCGGCTCAATTTCGTCGTGACCGCCGTTCTGGCCATCGTGATCCTGGGCGAGCCGCCCACCTTTTCGAAGATCATCGGACTTGGGCTGGCGCTCGCTGCCGTGTGGCTGCTGCTCGGGGAGGGCGAGGAGACCGCGGCGGCCAAGCCCGTCAGCCGCCGTTCGCTCGTCCAGGTCCTCGTCGCAACCCTTGCGCTCGGGCTCGCCAACTTCTTTCACAAGGTGGGATTGAGCGAAGGCGCGTTGCCGGCAACCCTCGTCTCCGCGCAGGCTGCCGTCTTCGTCACCCTCGCGACGATATTTGCCTGCGTGTTCGACCGCGGCATCCGGCCGGTCGCGGCGGCCTGGCGATATTCGCCCGTCGCCGCGGTCCTGCTCCTGGGCGCGTTTCTGTTCCTGCTGCGCAGCCTCGTGCACGGCGAGGCGAGCGTGCTGGTGCCCATCGCCCAGATGGGATTTCTCGTCACCGCCGGGCTCGGCATTACGGTGCTGCACGAATCGCTGACGTCGCGCAAAGCGATCGGCCTTCTCGCAGCGCTCGCCGCCCTCGCCGTGCTGGCGGCGAGCTGAGACGCAAACAGGCCGTCAGCGCTTCTTCGTGGCCTTCTTCCGTGCCTTGCCGGACTGCGCCGGAATGATCGGCAGCAGCAGATAATTCTGCATGCGCCCGCCGAAATGGAGCGTGGTGGTCCCGCCGAAGATCTTCGCCGGGCGGTCGATCGGGTCATCGTGCAGGAACGGGCCGCAGCCCTTGAGCTCGTTCTTGAAGTTCGAGAGGCGGCCGCCGCTCGCCCCGCCATATTCATAGTCCTTGCCCCGAATGGTGAGCGCGACCCGATACCCTGCCGGGACCACGATCGAGGTCGGCCAGATTTCGACGTCGAGCTCGACCGCGCGGCCGGGCTTGAGCGGTTCGGGCTTATCGTGCGTGTGATAGGGCCGGTAGGGAGTCGAGAACTTCTTGTCGAGCCGGCGGTGCGAGGCGCGCAGCCAGCCCTGTGCAACCGGCGTGTGCGGATCGATGGCCCCCTGGAACACGACTTCCTTGAGGTCGGGCGAGAACACCCGCACGACGGCAAAAATATCGGCGTCGGCCGTGGACGAAGAGACAAACAGCTTGAGGGTGCTCGGGCCGGTGATCTCGGTGTCCTTCTCGACGGGCGGCATCAGGAAGGTGACGCCGTCGCCGAGCGCTGCGAAGCTGATCTTGGCACTTTTCGACAAACGCTTGGTGCCGAGCGAGCCGCTTGCAGGATCGAGATAAAACTTGGTCCAGCGCGTTCGTTTCAGCGGCCATTCGTTTTCCGCCCGTTCGACGAACTTGTCGACGTGGCGCACCTGCAGCAGCACCTTCGGCCGCTTGTCCCAACCGTTCTTCCTGCCGTGCAGGAAATAATCGAAGAACCGCAACTGCTGCTCGCGGCCGTAATCGGTGTAGAAGTGGGTCCAATGCTCGATCCCGTGCGCTTCGAGCCACTTCTCCTTGGATGCCGCGCGCACGAAACCCTCGAAATTGCCGCGCGGGTGCAAGCCCTGGCCGCCCCAATTGGCCGCCGAGAGGAACGGCACGGTGACCTTCGACCAGATAGGCGAGCGCGCCTTGTGGTAGTCATCGTCGAGCGGATGCGAGCGGATGACGGCGCCGAAATCGGCGCGATTGCGCGCGAGCTCCTCTTCCGACAGCGTCTCCGGACCGCACACGAGTTCGCCGGTGACGCGGCTGCGGCGTCCGCGCTCGCCGGCGCCGTACTGCACCGTCTTGACCTGCATGTCGTACCAGTTCGCCCAGAAGGTGCTGAGAATGCCGCCGTGGTGCGTCATGTCGCGGTACCAGTCGGCGGCGCCTTCCCAGATGCACATGGCGGCGAGGTGCGGCGGCTGCAGCGTCGCCACGTGCCACTGGTTGATGCCGTAGTAGGAAATGCCGTTCAGCCCGACCTTGCCGTTCGACCACGGCTGCACGCCGGCCCATTCGATGCAATTATAGAAGTCCTTCGTTTCGCGCGGCGAGAAGTGGTCGATATAGCCGGGCGAGCAGCCGCAGCCGCGTGAATCGACACGCACGCACACGTAATTGTGCGGGACCCATTTCTCGGGGTCGACCACCTCCCAGTTCTGGTACTTGTTGGTCGAATTCGCCGTGACGTCCGGATGCTGCGTGACCATTCGCTCCCAGGCGCTCGGATAACCGTCCTGGAACGCGAGGCCTTTGGCGTAGGGGCCATAGCTGAGGATCACCGGATAACGGCCGTCCTTGACCGGGCGATACACGTCGGCGCGCAGCACGAGGCCGTCGTCCATCTCGATCGGCACGTCCCAGTCGATGCGCATGCCGTCGCGCACCTCGCTGCGCATCTCGAGCTTCGCGCGGGTCTTCGATCGCGCCGCCGCATCGTTCTCAATGGAAGCCATCTCGTTCTCCTCCTCGTACCGGAGTTAGGAGCCAACCCGGGTGGACGCGACGGCCGGCTTTGCCGGCTCGCCGTGCGCTGTCACCGCTTCTTCGTCTTGCGCTTCACGCCCGCCATCGACTCCAGAACCGCGCAGACCGCGGCGGTGTCGTCCATCGCGTGGCCGGTCGACATGGCGGCCGCGTAGATCGGCAACGTCGCGCTCATGAGCGGCGTCGGACAGCCGAGCGCGGCCGCATACTCGCCGATGACGGCGAGATCCTTCTGCCAGATCTTGATCTTCATGGTCGCGTCGTCGTAGCGGTTCTTGACCATCATCGGCGCGCGCAGCTCGAACACGCGCGAGTTGCCGGCGCCGGTCGAGACCAGCTCGAAGATTTTCTGCGGATCGAGCCCGGCCTTCATGCCGAGCACCATCGCCTCGGCGCTCGCAACGTTATGGATCGCGACCAGCAGGTTGGCCACGTACTTCATGCGGCTGCCGTTCCCGAAGGCGCCGAGATCGTGGACGGCGCGAGCGAAACCGAGGAACAACGGACGCAACTTGGCGATGCTCTTGGAATCGCCGCTCGCATAGACGACGAGATCCTTCACCTTCGCCTGGGCGCCGGTGCCGCTGACCGGGCAGTCGAGCGCGATGTGGCCAGCCTTGTGCAGCGCCTGTTCGGCCCGCTGTTTGTCTTCGAGCGTGAACGTGCTCGCTTCGATGACGACGCGGGACGGCAACTTGGCGGCAACGATCTCGGCGACTGTGGCGTGGAGCGCCTGCGGGCTCGGCAGGCTGGTGATGATGGTCGGCACGGCGGCCGCAAGCGCACGGGCACTCTCCGCCGCCTCACCGCCGGCGCGCGCGAGCGCTCTTTTGCGTCCGGGGTCGACATCGAAGCCGATGACCCGCCAGCCGTCGGCCACCAGGTTCCGGGCGAAGGCACCGCCCATGATGCCGAGACCGATGATCCCGACCGTGCCCTTCGGTTTCCTTGCACTCATCCGGCGCGTCTCCCGATCGTCTCTGTTTGACGGTCCGGGACGCTAGCACATCCGGTGGCGGGAATTTCAACCGCGATGTTGGGGTTACGACAGGAGAGCGCTGCGCGATTATTTGCTCGGCAAACCGCTTTCGCATCGGCCGATCATCGCCTATCGTGGCGCGCAACTGCCGCGATCGTTGGCAGAGAGGGAGGTCCCGCGCGTTTCCGCTGACGGCGCTTGCGACGTTTCGCCCATAGGCCGTTCGGTGATCCCGCCATTCAGGGAGATCGTTTCACATGCTCGTCGGCATTGCCGGCCTCGGCCGAATGGGCGCTGCCATCGGCGCGCGGCTGATGGAGACGGGGCACCGGCTCGTCGTCTGGAATCGCTCCGCTGCGAAGACGAAGCCGCTGGCGGAGGCCGGCGCGACGGTCGCGGCGAGCCCGGCCGAGCTCGCGCGCCAGGCAGAGGTCGTGATCACCATCCTGACCGATGCCGAGGCGATCGACACCGTTTATCGCGGCGCGGCCGGACTTCTCTCGGCGGATGTCGATGGCAAGCTCTTCATCGAGATGAGCACGGTGCGGCCCGAAACCGAGGTGGCGCTGGCGAAAGACGTGCGCCGCCGCGGCGCGGCATTCGTCGAATGCCCGGTCGGCGGAACGACCGGACCTGCCCGCCAGGGCAAGCTGATCGGCCTCGTCGGAGGCGATGACGCCGATGTGGCGCGCGCACGGCCGCTGCTCGAGCAGTTGTGCCGGCGGCTCGAGCATTGCGGGTCGGTGGGCAGCGGCGCGCTGATGAAGCTCGCGATCAACCTGCCGCTGATGGTGTACTGGCAGGCGCTCGGCGAAGCGCTTGCGCTGTCGCATTCGCTCGGACTCGATCCGGTCCGCCTGATGGACCTCATGGCCGACACGTCGGGCGGCGCGAACGTGCTCAAGGTGCGCGGCCCGATGATCGCCACCATGCTCAAGGGCGGCGATCCCGGCCCGGTGACGTTCAATCTCGATGGCGGCATCAAGGACCTGCGCTCCATGCTGGCCGAGGGGCAGGCGCGCGGAATCGAGTTGCCGCTGGTCGAACGGACACTCGCGTGTTTCGAAGAGGCGAGCCGCAACGGCCTCGGACATCAAGAGGGATCGGGCCTGTCGGTCTACTGGTCGCAGCGGAAAACCCGCTGACCGAAAAATTTCATCCGCTCATTGTCGAAGGAGCCAACATGTCGTCGGTTACGCTTGCTCAAGCCAGCACCATCCTGGATACGGCCCTGCGGAAGGGCCGCGAACTCAATCTCGCGCCGCTCACCGTCGCCGTGCTCGATGCCGGCGGTCACCTGGTCGCCTTCAAGCGCGAGGACCGCTCGGGAATCCTGCGCTTCGATATCGCCTTCGGAAAGGCGTGGGGCGCGCTCGGCATGGGATTCGGGTCGCGCGGGCTCGCCGAACGTCTGCCCCGCGCGGCGGCGTTCATTGGCGCGCTCACCGCGGCCAGCAACGGCCGGGTCATTCCCAATCCGGGCGGAGTCCTCATACAGAACGCGCAGGGCGAGACGATCGGCGCGGTCGGCATCTCGGGCGACGCGTCGGACAACGACGAAGCCTGCGCGGTCGCCGGCATCGAGGCGGCGGGCCTGAAGGCGGAGACCGGGCTCGGCCGCGGCTGACGAACGGGGGACGTCATGAAGCTTGTCTCGTTCTGGCGCTCGCTCGCGACATTCCGGGTGCGCATTGCGCTCAACCTGAAAGGCATCGCACCGGAGGTCGTCGAGATCGATCTCATGCAGGGCCGCCAGCGCGAGGAGGCCTACCGCAGGGTCAACCCCCAGATGGTGATTCCTGCGCTCGTCGACGGGGACGGGCCGGTGCTGTTCGAGTCGCTGGCGATCATCGAATATCTCGACGAGACGCACCCGACCCCGCCGCTGCTTCCACGCGAGCCGCGCGCACGTGCACGCGTGCGCGGCCTGGCGCAGATCGTCGCCTGCGACGCCCATCCGCTCGTCGTGCCGCGCGTGCGCGAGTTTCTCGAGCACGAGTTCAGGCTCGACGAGCCGCAGCGCATGGCGTGGTGCCGGCACTGGATCGTGGAGGCGCTGCGCGTGCTCGAGAGCCATCTGGCGAACGAGCCCGAGACCGGACGCTTCTGCCATGGCGACCAGGTCACGATGGCGGATCTCTGTCTGGTCAGTCACGCGGTCGGCGCCAAGCTGTTCAAGGTGGACCTCGCGCCGTACCCGACCGTGTCACGCATCACCGACACGTGTCTGGCGATTGATGCTTT
>CAYVBN010000028.1:0-5393 GCA_964449645.1 uncultured Hyphomicrobiales bacterium | reverse complement strand
GGAAGCCGCATGGCTCGATGGTGCATCGCGCTTCACCGTTCCCACCGCCGCCGGGTGGAAATTCGATGAAGTTCACGGTGCCGGTGAGTTTCCAGATTCGCTGACGCGCATTGTCTTGGTGTCGCGGCCTGGCGTCGCGCGATCGATCAGCGCGATCGGACGCCGGCGAGCTTCGCCAGGTCCGACGCCGTCAAGCTCCCGTCGTGCAGCGCCGAGGCGACAAGCGCGCCGGCCACGCCGAGATGCGCGAGCGCGGCGAGATCGGCCGCGTCGCGCACGCCGCCGGCCGCATAGAGAGAACAATCGGGCGCGGCCGCGCGGATCTCCGCCAATCGCTCGAGGTCCGGCCCCGCGCCGCTGCCGACGCGCGCGAGCGTCATCGCGATCACGCGCTGCGGCCAGCAGTCTCTCTCCTTCAGAAGATCTGCGGGTCCCTGGAATGCGCCGCCGCGAAAATCGAGCGACAGCACGATGCGCGGGTCGGCCCGAAGCCCGTGGACGAGCTGCGCATCGACCTGCGTCTCGCTGCCGATCACGAGATCACCGAGGTTCTCGGCCAGCCATTCGGCCGCGCCGTCCGCGTCGGCGACGCCGTTGTCGACCCACAGCCGCACACCGGGCAGCGCTTGGCGCAGCCTTCGCAGGACGGCCCGATTGTCGCCCCTCCTCTCGATCGCATCGAGATCGGCCACGTAGAGCGACGCGAACCGATGGAGCGAGAAGAGCCCGCGCGCCACCTCGACGGCGTCGCTGGTGGGAGACAAAGGTGTCTCGATCGGCCGATAATCCTGCCGGCGCCCCATCCGGGCGCGGACAACGAGACCATCCTTGAGGTCGAGAACCGGAACGACATCCATGGCGCGATCGATAGCACATGCACAGCGGCGGCCGAACCTGTGGCCGCGGACGGACATTCGCCGATGAGCGACGTGATCGGATGGGATGTCGGCGGCGCTCACCTCAAAGCCGCCCGGGTCGAAGGGGGGCGTATCGTCAATGCGGTCCAGGTCGCCTCGCCGCTGCGCCTCGGCCTCGAGCGGCTGGCGACATCCTTCGCGGAGGCGAAGGCCCTGATCGGTCGGGCCGAACGCCACGTCGTGACCATGACGGGCGAGCTCGCCGACACGTTTTCATGCCGCGCGGAAGGGGTCGAGCTGCTGTCGGGGCTCGCCGCCCGCGAGCTCGGGCCCGGCCACGTCACGATCTACGCGGGGCGCGCCGGTTTCGTTCGACCCGAAGAGGCCAAGCTCCACGTCGAGGACGTGGCTTCGGCCAACTGGTACGCGACCGCCTCGCTCGTCGGCCGTCTTCGATCCGCGGCCTTGGTGATGGACATGGGATCGACCACGACGGACATCGTCCCGGTGGTCGACGGCGCCGTCGCGGCGCGCGGCTATACGGATGCCGAACGGTTGCGCACGGGCGAATTGGTCTATACCGGGCTGGTGCGGAGCTTCCTGATGGCGACCGCCTCCCGCGCTCCGGTCGATGGCGCCTGGACGACGCTCATCGGCGAGAACTTCGCCAATATGGCCGACGTGCATCGCATACTCGACACCCTCCCGGATGACGCCGATCAGATGAATACCGCGGATGGTCGCGCGAAGACGCCGGCAGCCTCGCGCGCGCGCCTCGCCCGAATGGTCGGACGCGACGCGGCCGAGGCAGATGACGCGACCTGGGCGGCGCTGGCCCGATGGTTCGCCGAGATCCAGGTCCGTTCCGTGACAGACGGGGCGATGCTCGTCCTGTCGCGGCGCGATCTCCCCGGCGACGCGCCCGTGGTCGGGGCCGGGATCGGCGATGCCGTCATCAGTGAGGCCGCGCGGCGGCTCGGGCGCGGCTATGTGCCATTCCGGCGCCTTCTCGATGTCGCACCCGGGATCGGCGAGGCCGCGTCGCGCTGCGCTCCGGCGGCCGCCGTCGCGCTGCTTGCCTGCAACTGAAAAACGAACGTCTTCAATCGGTCCGGGCGAATTGCCGCGGTGCAGCCTCAACCGTCATCATCGCACGGCAGCGTCATACGGCTGCCCTGATCTTGCCGCGTCCAGCGACTTAAAGTAGCCGGCTTCTCCACAGGATCCCCGATGCGTCAGCTCGCCTTTGTGCCCTTCCTGGCCGCGTGCACGGCCCTCCTTTCCGCTCTTTTCGTAGCCGATCGCGTGGCGGCCCAGCCGGCGCCGGGCGATCCGGTGGCGCAGCCCATTCCCGGCGCGGGAACGGCCCAGCCGGTTCCCGGCGGAGCGATGACTCAGCCGGCTCCCGGCGGAGCGGTGGCCCAGCCAGTCCCCGCCGGGCCGGACATGCGGATCGTCTGGGAGGTCAAGAACCGCTTCCGGCTGTTCCGCGAGGAAAAGGACTTTCTCCTGCACGTCGAAGCGCTGCAGGGGCGCAGCATCCTGGCCTCCGAGCAATACCTCGCGCTGGGGTCCGAGGGTCGGGGCTGGGCGAGGAACATGATCAACCGGCTGTGCATCGACCCGATCGGGCGCATTCCCGAGCAGTGCAATCGGGACGGCACGAACGAGAACTATCTGGCCCCGATCGACCACCGCATCGGGGTGCGCCTTCTCGGCGCGGCGCCCGGCGCGACCTGTGCGTGGACCTTCAACGACGGTGAGAACACGCAGAATGCGAACGCGAACTGCGCTGAGGAAGTGCGCCTGCACGTCGCCTACGGGCGGCCGACGGCCGCGACCGTCGACATCACCGGACCGGCCGGCGTTCCGCAACGGGCGACCGCCGACATTCAGGTGCGCGATCTGCTGATCGCCGGCATGGGAGATTCGATTGCCTCCGGCGAGGGCAATCCGGACCGTCCGGTCCAACTTGCGGACGACGGCTTCTGTTTCCGCCAATTCGTGGCCAATGTGCGCGGCGAATACTTCCGGCCGGGACGCGCCGGCTTCCGCGGCGACAAGGCATGCGACGCGCTGCGCGGCTCCGACAACCACAACGCCGAATGGGCCCGCTTGTCGGCCCGCTGGCTCAACGCCGCCTGCCACCGCTCGCTCTACAGCTACCAGGTGCGAACGGCGCTCGCGCTCGCGGTGCAGAACCCGCACATCGCGGTCACGTTCCTCCCCCTCGCCTGCACCGGCGCATCGATCGACACCGGCATCTTCAGCGGCCAGCGCGCGCGCGAGCTCAATTGCGGCAATACGACCTGTCCGCGCAACGTGACGGCCCAGATCACCCAGCTTCAGACCTGGCTCGAGGCCGCGCATCGGCGCGACCCCAAGCGCAAGCTCGATCTCCTGCTGCTCACGGTCGGCGCCAACGACATCGATTTTTCCGGTCTCGTCGCCAACGTGATCATCGACTCGCCGGCCGAACGCACGCTGTTCAAGCGCGCCGGCATCATTTCGAGCGTTGAGGACGCACAGTCGGTCCTCGACCGCAAATTGCCGCGCGACTTCGCCAGGCTCCGCACGGCCCTGAAGCCGCTTGTCGGCGGAGATCTCGCGCGCGTCGTCTACGTGTCCTACGGCCAGCCCGCCATGCAGGCGAACGGGACGCCGTGCCCCGGCGGCCGCGACGGGTTCGACGTGCATCCGGCCTTCGGTGCCGACCCGCAGCGCCTGCGCGCGGTCGCGGAGTTCGTGCAGAGCCGGTTTCTCCCGCGCATCAAGGCGCTCGCGACATGCTCGGGCGGAACGATCTGCGGGGATCCGCCGACCGACCGCATGACCTTTGCAGACGCCCACCAGACGGCATTCCTCTCGCACGGCGTCTGCGCGCGCGCGGTCACCGATCCGGACTTCGACAAGGACTGCTTTTCCGTCGACGGCAACAGCTTCGTGACCAGCCCGGTCGAGGGCGCGACCGAGCCGCTCGCCTGCGGACGGGCGGCCAGCGAATTCCGCGCCTACGCGCCGCGCGAGCGCTGGATCAGGACCGCGAACGACAGCTATTTCACCGCGATGACGTTTCCGGAGGGCGCGCCGGCCGCCTTGCAGCCAAGCGACCTGCACGACGCCACATGGGGTCTGCTCTCGGCGGTTTACGGAGGTGCCGTGCACCCGACCGCGGAAGGGCACGCCGCGATGGCCGATGCGGCGCTCCCGGAGGCGCGGCGCGTGCTGCACCTGCTGCCGCCGGAATCGCCGGTCGTCGCTGAGCCGCTGCCGCTCCCAAATCCCTGACTGGAGGCGTCAGTTGACGCCGAGCTTCTTCTGCAGGCTGGTCGAGGACGTCGTGTACTGGAACACGAGACGCTTTTCCGGGAAGACGTAATGGTAGGCCTTCTGGGCCATCAGGGCAGCCTCGTGGAAGCCCGAGAGGATGAGCTTGAGCTTGCCCGGATAAGTATTGATGTCGCCGATGGCGAAGATGCCCGGAATGTCGGTCTCGAACGCCGCCGTCTCGACCGGGATCACGTCGCCTTCGAGCTTGAGCCCCCAATTGGCGACCGGGCCGAGCTTCATGGTGAGACCGAAGAACGGCAGGATGGCATCGCATTCAATGCGATAGATTTCGCCCTTGTCGCTCTTCACCACCGCAGCGGCGACTTGCCCCTGTGCACCTTCGAGAGAGGTGATCTGGCCGAGCTTGAGATCCATCTGGCCGGCCGCGACCAGCGCTTTCATCTTGTTGACGCTGTCGGGGGCGGCGCGGAATTGATCGCGGCGGTGCATCAAGGTCACGCGCTCGGCGAGCGGCTGCAGATTGAGCGTCCAGTCGAGCGCGGAATCGCCGCCGCCGACGATGAGTAGGCGCTTGCCGCGGAAGACATCCATCTTGCGCACGGCGTAAAACACCGACGTGCCCTCGTAGTCCTCGATGCCGGGCACGGGCGGGCGCTTCGGCTGGAACGAACCGCCTCCGGCCGCGATCACCACGACCTTCGTTTCAAACACCTTGCCGCGATCGGTGACGACGCGGAACAGCGGATCGCCGATCCGCTCGATCGTCTCGACCATCTCGCCGAGATGAAAGGTCGGACCGAACGGCTTGATCTGGTGCATCAGGGCGTCGACGAGACCCTGGCCGGTGACATAGGGCACGGCGGGAATGTCGTAGATCGGCTTCTCCGGATAGAGCTCGGCGCATTGCCCGCCGATCTTGTCCAGGATGTCGACCAGATGGCACTTCATGTCGAGCAGGCCGAGCTCGAACACCGCGAACAATCCGCAGGGCCCGGCTCCGATGATGAGAACGTCGGTCTTGATCGGCTCGTTCATTATCCGTCAGCTTCCTCTGGTCGGCCCGCGAATGCCCCGCCGAGCCGCAAAAAACCCGGTCTGTCTAGCGCATGATCCGGCGAAGTGTAAGCGGTTCGCCGGCGAGATCATGCGCCAGTTCATTAAGTTAGAGCGCGATCTTCCGCAAAACCGGTGTCCACTTTTGCGGATCGCGCTCTGCGCATGATCCGGCGAAGTGTAAGCGGTTCG
>CAYVBN010000027.1:0-6008 GCA_964449645.1 uncultured Hyphomicrobiales bacterium | reverse complement strand
CCGCGGCCGCGAGCCGCTCGGTCGTCTTCGCGATGTCGGCGCGCACCTCTTCGGGCGAAAGCTGGGCCGGCACGATCTCCTGCGCGTAGGCGTGCGCGACGATCTCGTGACCGGACGCAGCGAGCGCCTTCACGGTCTGCGGCTCGCGCTCGCCGAACACGCCGCTCGTCATGACGCTCGCGCGAATTCCCGCGCGATCGAAGATGCGCGCGAGCCGCTCGATGCCGCGCCGTGCGCCGTAATGTCCCCAGGAGAGTGCATTGGTGTCGAAGGTCCCGGCCGGCAGCGGATTGCCCATCGGACCGAGACCAGGCGCTTTGCCGTCGGACCAGCCCTCGTAGGCGATATTGAAGACGACCGCCACGTGGCGGCCGCCCGGCCAGCGAAACTCCGGCGCCGGCCGCAGCACCCGCGCCCCGCGCGCGACCACATCCGCACTGTCTTTGTCTTTCATCTGATCGCGTCCCGCCATTTTCTGTTATCCATCAATCTCTCCGGGATGGAAGCGCGCCAGTAAGACTACGTTCGGACGCCACTGTCCAGACGCCGGAACAGGCCGCTCATTCATCCAGACGATGGTCTCGAAGATCGGCGACGAGGAAGATCGACGACGCGGATGTCGCCCTTTCAGACACGTCCTCCAGCGCCACAGGCGTGGCACCGGCCGGCTGCCGCAGCCGCTTCGCGCGAATGAGCTTCGATCCCGGCAAGTGCCGGATACGCGCGTAGCGCCCGAAGCCCCTGCAGCCAATCCGATGCGATCAGGACTCCGTCGGCGGCGCCTCACACAGCA
Organism: uncultured Hyphomicrobiales bacterium; assembly: GCA_964449645.1. Taxonomy (GTDB): domain Bacteria; phylum Pseudomonadota; class Alphaproteobacteria; order Rhizobiales; family Xanthobacteraceae; genus CAYVBN01. The sequence continues at coordinate 5,215 of CAYVBN010000027.1, read as the reverse complement.
GCGCGTGCACCGAGAAGAAATTCTGCGGATCGGTCCACAACGCGCGCGGAACCCAGCCTGCTGCGCGCGCGAGCGTCCGGAACGACTCGACCGTGTATTTGTAGCTGTTCTCGGTGTGAATGGTCTCGCCGGCGCGGAAACCGATGGTCTTGCCGGCGACCGAGACCTTCTGTGCTTTGAGGCTTTCGAGATGCATCTCGATGCGGCGCCGCTCGGGATCGTAGATGGCGCGATGTCGGAACGCGTCGAGGTCGAAATCCGCCCCGAGCTCCCGGTTCATCCGGTGCAGCAGATTGAGATTGAACTCCGCCGTCACCCCCGCGGCGTCGTTGTAGGCGGCGTGCAGCACCTGCGGGTCTTTGACGAGGTCGACCCCGACCAGCAGCATCGCCTCCCGGCCGAGCAGCCGTGCGACGTGACGCAGGAAGCGCGTCGCCTCGTGCGGCTCGAAATTGCCGATGGTCGAGCCGGGAAAGAAGCCTGTGCGGGGCTGCGGACGCACCGGTGCCGGCAGGTCGAACCTCTTGGTGAAATCGGCCGCGACCGGCAGCACGCTCAGGTTCGGAAGGTCGCGTTTGAGCGACGCCGATTCCTCCGCGAGGAAATCGGCGGAAATATCGACCGGCACGTAGAAAGCCACGTGCGGCGCGGCGCGCAGCAGGATGCGGGCCTTGACGGTCGACCCGCTGCCGAACTCGACGAGCGCCGCGTCCTCGGAGAAAAGCTTGGCGATCGCCCCGGCATTCGCCTCCAGAATGCCGAGCTCGGTCCGCGTCGGATAATATTCGGGCAGCGCCGTGATGGCTTCGAACAGTTGCGATCCGCGCTCGTCGTAGAAGTACTTCGCCGGAATGCGTTTCCGGTCGGCCGACAAGCCGGCGATGACATCCGCCGCGAACGAGGCTTCGTGACTCGCGACCTGCAGCCGCGCACGGGCCAGAGCTGCCATCACAGACCTCCTTTCGATTGGGTATGCCGGCCGTACGCCGTCAGGCGGGATATTCCGCCAACCGCAAACCGCTGAACTGCCACCGCGCCGACGGATAGAAGAAATTGCGATAGGTCACGCGCGTGTGCCCGTCCGGAGTGGCGAGCGAGCTCCCGCGCAGAACCATCTGATTGACCATGAATTTGCCGTTGTACTCGCCGAGTGCGCCCGGCGCGGCCCGATAGCCCGGATAAGGCGCGTAGGCGCTGCGCGTCCACTGCCACACGAGCCCGAATGCATTGGCGATGTCGCCGCCGCGCGCCGCCACTTCCCATTCCGCTTCATTCGGCAAATCCTTGCCGGCCCAGCGCGCGAACGCGTCCGCCTCGTAGTAGCTCACGTGGCAGACCGGCGCGGACGGGTCGACCGGCGCGATGCCGGCGAGCGTCAGGGTGAACCATTGGCCGTCGATTTCGCGCCAGTAGCCGGGAGCGTTCCAGGATTGCGCGAGCACGGTCGTCCAGCCGTCCGACAACCATAAGGTCGGCGTCGCGTAGCCGCCGTCGCGGATGAACGCCAGCCATTCGCGGTTGGTCACGAGCGACCGCGCCACGCGCACGGGGCCGACGAGCCGGCGATGCGCCGGCGACTCGTTGTCGAAATGGAAATCGTTCCCGCCATGGCCGATGGTGTGGATGCCTTCGACGATGGTGGTGAATCCGGGCGTGTGCTGCGAGGCCGGGCGAACCCAGTCGGGATCGTAAGGCGAGGCGTAGGGATTCTGCGCCAGCACGTGCAGGATGTCGGTGAGCAGCAATTCCTGGTGCTGCTGCTCGTGATGCAGGCCGATTTCCAGCACCGTCAGGATTCCCGGCAGGTCTCTGGAAGACGCGCGGGCGAGCAGATCCTCGACCGCCGCATCGACGTGCCGGCGATAGGCTGCCAGTTCGGCAAGGCTCGGCCGCGTGATCAACCCGCGCTCGGCGCGCGTATGGCGCGGGCCGGCCGACACATAATACGAGTTGAACAGATAGGCGAAGCGCTCGTCGAAAACGCGATAAGCGGGCGCATGCGGAACGAGCAGAAACTGCTCGAAGAACCATGTCGTATGCGCGCGATGCCACTTGGTCGGACTGGCGTCCGGCATCGACTGCACGACCTGATCCTCGGCCGAGAGCGGCGCCGCGCGGCGCTCGGTTTCCTGGCGAACCGTGCGATAGCGGGCAAGCCACTCGGCCCTGAGGCGGTCCGGAGCGGATGTGGATTCGACCGGATCGGCGGGCGAACGAATGCGTGAGCCTACGCTGGACATATCGAACTCACCAATGTTGTGGACCCGCGCAGTCGGGCAAAAAGATAGGATGGAAATAAGGAACGTCCAGTACACCGTATTGTTTCCCCGCTCACAACCGGAGAATGCCGACAGGCGACCGCGTGACACATGGCGAGCGCGGGCGTTCCAGCCTCCGGAACACCGATATCGCGCATGTTGCAGTGCGTCCTGGCCGGACGGCTCCGCGCGGTCTCTCGCCGCACGCGCTGCCTGCGTGATCACGGATTGTTGACAGGCCCGCGCCGCTCTAGCACCATCCCGGCGCTTTCGGCCCGAAGCCGAGCCACTTGTGAGCCGACGCAGATCGGCTGCGGAATATTCACGCGACACGAACACGCCGCATACGAACACGCTGCAGACGAACACACCGCACCGAAACGGTGCGCTGCCCGGGATGTGAAATGGACAGACAATCGATCCGCCGCACGGCCTGGTCGGCCGGACTTCTCGCATCGCTGCTGCTGAGCGCCCTGCCCGCCTCCGCGCAATCCGGAGACATATTCGCCGGAAAGAACGTGAACATGGTGATCGGTTTCGGGCCGGGCGGCGGTTACGACATGTGGGGCCGCACGGTCGCGCGTCACATCGGCCGCCATCTTCCGGGCAATCCGACCGTCGTTCCGATGAACATGCCGGGCGCCGGCAGCTACACCGCAACCAACTACATCTTCCACAACGCTCCGAAGGACGGCACGGTGATGGGAATCATCGCACGCGATGCCGCCCTCGGTCCGATCACCGGCGCCGGCGGCGCACGCTTCGAGCCGACCAAGCTGTCATGGCTCGGCAGCCCGACGACCGAGACCAACGTGTGCATCGCCTATCATACCTCGCCGGTGAAAACGGCCGAGGACCTCAAGACCAAACAGTTGATCGTCGGCGACACGGGCCCCGGCACCGGCACCCGCAGCTATCCGAAGGCGCTCACCGAGTTGCTCGGCTTCAAGTTCAAGCTCGTCAGCGGCTTCCCGGCATCCTCGGACGTGTTCCTGGCGATGGAACGCGGCGAGGTGGACGGGATCTGCGAAAGCCTCGACAGCGTGAAGAACAAGCGGCCCGACTGGATTCCCACCAAGAAAGTGTCGATCCTGTTCCAGGGCGGCGCCGAACCCAGTCCCGAACTTCCCGGCGTTCCGTTCGTGCTCGACTTCGCCAAGACCGACGAGCAGAAGAAGGCGATCGAATTCCTCTATGCCGGCCAGGGAATCGGCCGCCCCTTCGTCGCCCCGCCCGGCATGGCGCCGGAACGGCTGAAGATCCTGCGCGATGCGTTCGACGCGACCATGAAGGATCCGGAGTTCGTCGCCGACGCCAAGCGGAGCAAGCTCGATATCGAGCCGGTGGACGGCGAGCATCTCGGCGCATTGATCAAGAAGATCTACGACACGCCGAAAGCGATCGTGGACAAGGTCGGCGCGCTGATCAAATAGGGCGCGAGGCGTCCGGTCAACAATCGCCGTCGGCCCACGGCCGGCGGCGCTGACACGTGAATTTCTAATATAAGAACCTCCAAAACAAACTGGTGACGAATGGCGCGGAACCTGTGGCTCACGCTCGCCTGCGGCGACTATGAAATCGTGCGTGCTCTCAAGGACGGAACGGTCAGGCCGGACGGAATCGACCTGACCATCGTGACGAAAATGGACTCCAGCACCCGTCACTGGAGATTCCTGCGCAACCGCGAATTCGACGTCTCCGAGCTGTCGAGCTCGTCCTATCTGATCGCCAAGGACAACGGGCTTCCGTTCGAGGCCATTCCGGTCTTCCTGCATCGCAGGTTCCGCCACGGATTCGTGTTCATCAACACGAAAAAGGGCATCAAGAGCCCGAAAGACCTCGTCGGGCGCAAGATCGGCGTGAAGTCGTTCCAGGTGAGCGCCATCCTGTGGATGCGCGGCATCCTCGAACACGAGTACGGCGTTCCGGTCAAATCGGTCGAATGGTTTTCGGAGATCGACGAGGACGTGGAGTTCACGCCGCCGCCGGACCTCAAGCTCACGCGGCTTCCCGATACGAAATCGGTCGAGCAGATGCTCGTCGCCGGAGAGCTCGACGCGGTGATCCACCCCGATCTCATCCAGCCGATGATCGACGGCAATCCGAACGTGGCGCGGCTCTTCCCGGACTACAAGAACGAAGAGATCTCTTATTACAAAAAGACCGGCATCTTCCCGGTCATGCACGTGATGGGAATCCGGCGAGAGATCGTCGAGCAGTTTCCCTGGGTGCCGATCAACCTGTTCAAGGCCTTCGAAGAGGCGAAGGCCATCGCGATGAAGCGCATGGTCAATCCGCGGCTCGTGCCGCTCGCCTGGTACCGGGAAGCCTGGGAGGAGCAGGAGGCGATCCTCGGGCCCGACCCGTGGGAATACGGACTATCCGAGCGCAACCGCAAGACGCTCGAGACCCTCGTGCAATATTCCCACGAGCAGGGTCTCATCAAACGGCGCATTCCGCTCGAGGAGCTGTTCCTCGACGTCTCGCAGGGGCGCAAGCGCGGCGGCTTCCGCATCTAGGGTCCTGATTCCAGAGTTCGCAACAGCCACGGCCCGCGCGCGGACAGATTCGGAACGCGACGGCGATCCGCCCACGCCGTATTGGCCGGCCGCACAGGCGCGCCGGAACGCCGCGCAGGGACGCGAGTTGGCAATGGGGGTGTTGGGGTCGAGGGAAACCGCCCCATGCCGCGCACCAGCTCACATCACCGCACACCCGCAGCCGCCGGCCGCCGCCGCGGGGCCACCATGTCGCAATTGCGCGCCGACATCGACCGCGGCCGCACGCGGGACAAGGTGGCCTTCAGCGATCCTGCCGTCGTTCCGCTCGGGACCGACGAGGAGGCCGCCGGGACCCCGCTTCCGCCCGAAGTCATCGCCCGGGAACGGTGGCGGGAAATGCATCGCATGCCTCCCGCGCGGCCTCGAAAGGCCGCCGGACGATGGCGGCCGGTCGCC
>CAYVBN010000026.1:0-7895 GCA_964449645.1 uncultured Hyphomicrobiales bacterium | reverse complement strand
CCCTTGATGTCGGCGAGGTCGAGCAGCGCGCCCGGCGCTTCGGCGCGCACGCCGGGCTTCGGCCGCGACAACACCTGCGTGCCCTTGAAGTGGTTGGCGAGCTGGATGAGCGAAGAGGCGGCCACGATCTCCATCTCGGGGCTCGCCCAGGCGGCCTCCGGCCCGCAGGCGCCGGGGCAGATCAGGCCCTCGCCGCGCGCATTGGCGCCGATGGCGGCCGGCAGCACGCCCGCGACCGGCGCGATCGAGCCGTCGAGGCCGAGCTCGCCGAGCACCGTGAACCCGGCCGTCGCGTCATGCGGAATGGCGCCGATCGCCGCCATCAGGCCGAGCGCGATCGGTAGGTCGTAGTGGCTGCCCTCCTTGGGCAGGTCGGCGGGTGCGAGATTGACGGTGATGCGGCGCGCCGGCAGGGCGAGACCGGATGCCGTCAGGGCGGCGCGTACGCGCTCGCGCGCCTCCGACACCGCCTTGTCGGGCAGCCCGACCACGTTGAAGGCCGGCAGTCCGGGCGCGACCTGCACCTGGACATCGACCGCCCGCGCCTCGATGCCCTCGAATGCGACCGTTGCGACGCGCTGGACCATTTTCGCCCCCGTCTTTCGGCTACCCAGAGTAGCCGAATAAGGTCTGTGCAACAAGAACAATCAGAGAACATGTTGGCAAAGTGCCCGACGCCACTCGCCGCAGCGCTGCGGCGTTCGGACCAAGCGGGCAAGTGAGACGCCGAGCGGGGCCAACTGAGACCAAGCGGGATCACGCGGGACAGACGGACCGAGTGGAGCCGACCAGGAGCCGCGGCACAAAACGCGGCACAAAATCCGCCGCAGTGCATCGCATTGGCCACGCCCGTCTCAGGGAATCTTAATGGCTCATGGGCGAAGGTCGGAGGACTCACTGCGGGTCGCAGAACCACCGCCCCGATGCTCAAACGACTGTTCGCCCACCTGATCCTCCGAGCGACTGCGCAGCGGCGGCGCGATGCCGCCACGATCGCCGACATGACGGCGAAGCTCGATGCGCAGGCCATTCTCATCCGCGAGCAGTCGGCTGCCCTCGCGCACAGCCGGAAAATCTTCGACCGTTCCTCGGCGGCCGCCCGCATCGGCGTTTGGGAGTGCGAGCTTGCCGACGAATCGCTGCGCTGGACCGATGTCGTCTACGACATCTTCGATCTGCCGCGTGGCTCCGTCCTCGATCGCAAGCAGATCCTGCGATGTTACGCGAAGGATTCCCTCGCCGAGCTGCACAAGCGGCGCAGCCGGGCGATCGAGGAGCGCAACGGCTTCACGCTCGATGCCGAAATCATCACCCACAAGGGCAACCGCCGCTGGATCCGCATCACCGCCTCGGTCGAGTGCGAGGACGGCGCTCCGGTCCGCATCTTCGGGATGAAGCAGGACATCACCGAGGAGAAGATCCTGTCCGACCGGATGCGGTATCTGGCCGAGTTCGATGTCATGACCGGGCTCGCCAACCGCAGCCAGTTCCAATCGAAGCTGGCGCAGTTGAGCGAACACGCGGATGACGGCCGCCGTCTCGGCGCGCTGCTGTTGGTCGATCTCGATGGCTTCAAAGAGGTCAACGATACGTTCGGCCATGCGGCCGGCGACGAATGCCTGAAGGTGACGGCGCGCCGGCTGCGGAATGCGTGCGGCGAGGCGGAACTGGTCGCGCGCATCGGCGGCGATGAGTTCGCGGTGCTGCTCGGGCCTGGTATCGACCTGGGCGCGATTTCCGAGCTCGCGCACCGCATCCTCGACACGCTGAGCGTGCCGGTCGATCACGGCGGCAACTCGTTCAGCCTCGGCGCTTCGCTCGGCGTTGCGCTGAACGAGGGTTGCGCGCCGTCGCAACTGTTCATGAAGGCGGACAGCGCGCTCTATGCCGCCAAGGCGGCCGGGCGGAACACGTTCCGCATCTTCAAGCCCGGTCAGGAAACGCGTTTCAAGAATCCGCGTTTTGCCGCGTGAAGCTTTGCCGCACGACGTGTAGTCCGCCGCCGATACGGCCGCTCGATCCTCGCCGATCCGTCACGCGATAGGCTACTTGACCAAGTCCGGAGCTTTCGCGTCGGCGTCCTTCCGTTCGCCGCTGTCGGCGGACTGCGCCGCGTCCGGCAGCACAGGCGGCACATAGGTCGGCAGCGTGACGCGATAGACCAGCACCAGCGTGTCGACGTCGGCCTTCGCGGCATCGCTGTAGGGCTGTCCCGCCATCGTGCCGTGCTGCGTGATGAAATCATTGTCGCTGCCGACGAACAGATAGTAGTCATCGGGCGCGCGCGGATCTCCGACCGGTACCACCGCCATGCTTTCCCACTTCTCGTAAAGATCGTTGCGATCCTTCGGCTCGCCGTTGTGCAGGCCGAAGCGGTTGAGCTGCGCGTTGTCGTTGATGTCGATGAAGGTCTGATACGCGGCCGGCGTGATAGACGGGTCGAGCACGCCGAGCGGGGCGACCGGTGTCGCCGGCGTGTCGTAGGCGGTTCCGGCGATGTTGGTCGCGGGCGAAATGTCGATGAGGTCGATGCGCCGGTAGGCCGAGGACGCGGTCTTGAGCGCGAATCCGGCGCCGCTGTCGCGGGCGAGCACCAGAAACTGATGGTCGTTGAGCGCGAGCAGCTCGCTCTGCGCGGCGATCAGCAGCGTCGGCTTGGTCGTGGCCTGGTCCTGGTAGAGTGGCAATCGCACGACGTATTCGCCCACGAGCCTGGGCTCGGCGTGCGTGAGATCGTAGGCGAGCAGGCGCGTGTTGCGGCGCGTCGCCTTGACGTTCTTGGGATCGAGGTCCTGGACCAGCGCGCTCTGCAGCAGGATGAAAAGCGTCTTGCGATCCGGGCTCATGGCCAGACCTTCGAAGCCTTGATTGTTCTGGCGGCCGGAGACGGGGTTGCCCGGATTCGGATCATAGGTCACGCTGACCGGCGGATTGTTCGAGGAAAAATTCTCAGCAGGCGCGCCCGATGCCGCGCGGCGCATCGGAATGAACGCTTCGGGCGGACGGATGACGCCGAGCAGCTTGCCGTCGTGTGCATAGTGATAGACGTAAGGGCCATATTCGTCGCTGACCCAGACGGTCCCGTCGCCGACGTGCACGACGGCTTCGTCATCGACGCTGATGCGGCCGTTCGATGCGGCCGGCAGGTCGGGCAGCGGCGATTTCGCCGGCCGCACCGCAGCCGGGTCGAGCCCGGTCGTCGGCTGCCCATCGGGCCCTTGGAAAAGAATGGAGTCGCGGTAGTTCAGCTTGAGTTGGTCCTGGCTCGCGCCGCTGCCGCTCTCGCGCGGATTGAGCGTCAGTTCGAAGCGGTGCAGGCGGCCGCGGAAATCCGTGGTGCCCTCGGTGTTCCAGCCGCGGTCCGGCAGCATGTAGAGCGTCCCGCCGTAGCTGCCGTCGGGGTTGCGGTGCCAGCTCCGCAGGTCCATCGCCATGCCGGAGCCGAACCCGCCCAGGGTCTCGCCGAACTGGTCCACCGCACCGGCGGCGACCCGGCCGACGCCGACGAGACCATGATTGACGAATTTCGCTCCGCGAAAATCGACGGTCGACTGGGCCGCCGCCAGCCCGCCCGCGAGGAGCAAGGCCGTCAGACTGGCGGCAAAAAGTCTCCCTGCGCGGCCCGGCGAAGCAGCCTTCGAGGTCATCGTTCCGTCTCCAATCGTGGGGTCGGCCGCAGGGCGATGGCCGCGGCCGGAGGGCCGATCGAACTGTGACAAATCTATGTAGGCCCGCTGTACGTCAGAAATGTTACGACACGACCTGCCGCGGCCGCGGACGGGCGGTCTTTCCGCCGCCGGTCGCGCCGTGGCAAGATCGCCACGGACCAAAGCCCCCGGTCGGTGACACATCTGCCGGCTGTCAGAGGGATGTCTCAAGGAGAGTGGAATGAGAGTGGTAGCGAAGCGGCTCGGGCCCGCCGCCCTGGCCTTTCTGTCCGTCTGCGTGCTGGCGGGTTCCGCCTCGGCGGCGGAGCTCAAGCCGTGGCGTCACGGCGTGCTCGAGGCCAAGGCCGATGCCGGTTTCATCATGATGGTCGACCGCGGCGGGTTCGCCGAGAAGCACGGCCTGAAAATCGAAACGACCCAGATGAAGAACGGGTCGACGGTCATCAAGGCGCTGATCGCCGGCGAGCTCGACAGCGTCGACATGGGGGCGGCGGAATCGATCGTTGCCGGCGCGCGTGGCTCCGGCGTGAAGATCGTCGGCTGCACCTGGCCGGGTCTGCCGCAGGTCGTGATGTCGAAAGCCGAGATCAAGTCGCCGCAGGACCTGAAGGGCAAGACGATCGCCGCCTCGTCTCCCGGATCGCTGCCTGACCTCCTCGCACGTGCCTTGCTGGACAATTACAAGATCCCGGTCGAGGACGTGAAGCTCGCCAATCTCGGTGCCGATCTCGATCGCTACAAGGCGATGGTTGCGGGCGTCGCCGATGCGGCCGTGGTGTCGAACGAATTCGGCGCCATCGCCCCGCCGGCCTTCAAGGTCCTGGTCTCCGGCCGCGCCATCGTCCCGCAGTTCATCCGCCTGTGCGTCGCCTCAACCGAGAAGGTGCTCACCACGCGGCGCGACGACCTGGTCAAGTTCGTCGCGGCCGAGATGGACGCGATGGCTTACGCCGCCTCGCATCGCGATGCGACCGTGAAGCTCGCGCACGAGATGACCAACACCAAGCCGGATGATCCGCGCGCGGGCTTCATCTTCGACCAGGCGGTCAAGGACAAGCAGGTCGATCCCACCTTGGCGATCCCGGTCGCCAACATCGACTGGATGCAGAGCCTGTTCGTGAAGACGGGCGTGCTGCCGAAGCCCGGCGATACGTCGAAATTCGTCGACGAAAGCGTGCGCGCCGACGCCCTGAAGTTGGTCGGGAAGTAAGCCGGCCGGGCAGGTTGGTTTGTTTGGACGCTGCCGCCGGTGATGCGCGCTTCACCTCTCCCGTCGGGAGACGGTCGGTGAGCGGCCGAAGTCGGGAATCCGACTTCGGCAAAATTTTGTGAGTGGCCGAACTCGGGTAAACCCGAGTTCGGCTGTGAGTCGGGTGAGGGGTTTGTTCCTCTCAGCAGCGCTTGACCCCCCTCACCCAACGGGGAGAGGGAGCATGCAGCTCATCTGCCCGCGCGCTTCGCCTCGATCTTGTCCCAGATCAGCGCTGCGATGTCGGGCCCGCCGAAATTCTTGATGGCGCGGATGCCGGTCGGCGAGGTGACGTTGATCTCGGTGAGCCAGCCGTCGATCACGTCGATGCCGGTGAACAGGAGCCCGCGTTCGCGCAGCGCCGGCCCGAGCCGGGCGCAGATCTCGCGCTCCCGCGGCGTGAGGTCGGTCGCCTGCGCGGCGCCGCCGCGCACCATATTGGAGCGCAAATCATTCGCCTGCGGCACGCGGTTGACCGCGCCAGCCGCCTCCCCGTCGACCAGGATGATGCGCTTGTCTCCCTGCGTCACGTTGGGCAGATATTTCTGCACCACCCATTGCTCGCGGAACGTCGCGGCGAACAGATCGTAGAGCGAGCCGAAGTTGACGTCCTCGCGCGCGAGGCGGAACACCGCCGCGCCGCCGGCGCCGTAGAGCGGCTTCATCACGATGTCGCCGTGCTCGGCGCGAAACGCCTTGATCTCCTCGAGGTCGCGGGTGATGAGCGTCGGCGGCATCAGCTCGGGAAACTCGGTGACGAACATCTTTTCGGGCGCGTTGCGCACATGCGTCGGATCGTTCACCACCAGGGTTTTCGGATGCACGCGTTCGAGCAGGTGCGTCGCCGAGATGTAGGCGAGATCGAACGGCGGGTCCTGGCGCATGAGGATCACGTCGAGCGTGCCGAGATCGACGCGGCGCGACTCGCCGAGCGTAAAGTGGTCACCCTCCTGGTCGCGCACTTTGAGCGCCTGCACGCGGGCGAACACGGCGCCGTCGCGCAGGGCCAATCGGTCCGGCGTGTAATAGGCGAGCCGGTGCCCGCGCGCTTGCGCTTCGAGCAGAAGCGCGAAGGTCGAGTCGCCGCGGATGTTGATCCGCTCGATCGGGTCCATTTGCACTGCGACGTCGAGGGTCATGGTCTGTCCGGGATGGGGGAAAGGCGAAGTGAGGGTGTTCGGCGGCGCACATTGCCGGAGGTTCCGGCCGTCGCCAAGGCACCAGAGCGCGATCCGCAAAAGTGGCTACCGGTTTTGCGCAAGATCGCGCTCCAACTTGATGAACCGGCGCATGACCCTATCGGCAAGCCGCTTACACGTTGCCGGATCATGCGCCACACGTCGTATCGGGTGCGAAACGCAAGCGCATTCTCATTCGCTCGCGTCGAACGCGTTGGGGAGATGGCGCGGCAGGCGGCGCGGAGCGACCAGCACGGCGTCGAAGCGGATGTCGCAGGCGATGTCGTCCGGATAGGCGGCGATCCAGGCCTGCGCGGCGGCGATGATCCGGCGCTGCTGGCGCGGCGTGACGGCTTCCGCCGCATCGTCGAGGGTCGCCCGCGTCTTCACCTCGACGAACACCAGGAGATTGCGCCGGCGCGCGACGATGTCGACTTCGCCGACCGGCGATTTCCACCGCCGCGCCACCACCCGATAGCCTTTGGCGAGAAGGAGCGCCGCCGCCCGGCTTTCGGCCGACAGTCCGCGCCGGAAGGCCGCCTGCCGCCGCGGATCCGACGCAGGATCGGCCTGCGGTCCGTTCCCTTCGGCCTCAGTCGGCCGCCGCATCGCCGTTCTCCCGTGCCAGGGCCAGGGCCCGCCGGTAGACCTCGCGCCGCGGCCGCCCGGTCACCTCGGCAATCTCCGCGACTGCGTCCTTGAGGGAGGCGCGATCGAGGGCGCCGCGCAGCAGCGCATCGAGATCAGCCGCCGCGATCTCTGCGGTGGCCGGCGGCGGTGCGATCACCAGCACGAACTCTCCCCGCGTCTCGCTCTGATCGGCCTCGGCGGCAAGCCGCGCGAGCGGACCGCGCCGCACCTCCTCGTGCAGCTTGGTCAACTCGCGGCAGACCGCGGCTTCGCGGTCGCCCGCCCCGGCGGCGAGATCGGCGAGCGTCGCTGTCAGCCGCGATCCTGTCTCGAACAGCACCAAGGTTGAGGGAATGCGCGCCAGTTCGGCGATGCGGGTGCGCCGGGCGGCCTCCTTGGGGGGCAGAAAGCCCTCGAAGAAGAAGCGGTCGGTCGGCAGGCCGGCGACCGAGAGCGCCGCCAGCACGGCGGATGCGCCCGGGACGGCCGTGATCGGATGTCCGGCCTCGGTCGCCGCGCGCACGAGCTTGTAGCCCGGGTCCGACACCAGAGGGGTGCCGGCATCCGAGACGAGCGCGACGGCGGCGCCATCGGCGAGCCGGCTCAGGATCCTGGGGCGCGCCACCGCGGCATTGTGGTCGTGGTAGGGGGTCAACGGCGTCGCGATGCCGTAGCGGTCGAGCAGCTTGCGCGTCACCCGCGTGTCCTCGCAGGCGATCAGGTCGGCCGCCGCCAGCGTCTCCAGCGCCCGCAGCGTCACGTCGCCCAGGTTTCCGATCGGGGTCGCGACGAGATAGAGGCCGGGCGCGAGCTTCGGGGCGGCGAGGGCCTGTCCCGCGACGACGTAACGCGGTGCACCGGAATCCTCCGGTTGCGCCCGCGGATGCGGTGCTTGCCGCCCGTTTTCCACCATGAGGGCACTCTAGCGGGCTGCTCGAAGGTCGTCATCGACCGTCAACTCTGTTATGGTTTTCAAACGGTTAACTTTTTGGCAGACGCCATGGTCGATATGCCCTTCCGCAACGACGCCGGTCGCGCCACAGCATTGGCAAGCGCCGACACGTTGCCGGACCGCGCGGGAGGTCCCTCGCGTCCAAGCCGCCTGCGCTCCTGGATCGGGGGGCTGGCGGCCGCGATGGGGCTCGCGCTCGGCGGCTGCACGGGCGTCGG